>NZ_BAAGUZ010000011.1:0-196174 GCF_054781135.1 Paralcaligenes ginsengisoli | reverse complement strand
CGATAGACGGCGTCTTCAAATACCAAACCGTAAATACCAAAGCTACCAACCCATCGAATGCCAAAAAACGTCTCGAACCAAAGATACTCTAGTAGCCTTGCCGTGTCAGGCAAAAAACCAGTAACACACGGCAATCGAGGCAAGAACGCCCGCCAGATCGGCGGCCAGCGCACATCCTACGGCATGGCGCGCACGCTGTATCCCGACTGCGCCGAAATACACGGCCAAAACATAAAACGTGGTTTCGGTACTCCCCTGGACGGTAGCGGCCAGCAAGGCGGGAAAGCTATCCACGCCGAAGTGCTGCATGGTTTCAATCAGCATGGCTCGCGCCGCGCTGCCTGAAAAGGGCTTGACCAAAGCGGTGGGCAGTGCGTCGATGAATCGCGTATCCAGGCCGGCGGCATGCGTGGCCCAGCGGATGATGTCGAGCAGGGCGTCCAGTGCGCCGGACGCACGCAATACACCGACGGCGCACAGCATGGCTACCAGATAAGGCAGCAGGTTTTTTGAAATATCGAACCCCTGTTTCGCCCCATCGATGAATGATTCATAGACAGGCACCTTTTTATAGGCGCCGGCGACCAGGAACAGGATAATGATGCCAAACAGTGTCAGATTGCCCATGAGCGACGACAGCGCGCTGATCGCGCCAGTCGACAATGTGGAAAGCAAGGCCATGAAACTGCCCAATGCCAGCAGCAACCCTCCCATCCATGCCAGGACGACCGGGTCGCGAAGTTTGAGCTTCTGCATGAAAGCCACAACCAGCAGGCCGCATAGCGACGATGCCGTGGTGGCCAGGAGGATCGGCAAAAAAACCAGAGTAGGGTCGGGCGCTCCCTGCTGCGCGCGATACATGAAAATGGTGACAGGCAACAGCGTCAGCGACGATGAGTTAAGCACTAAAAATAGAATTTGTGCGTTCGTGGCCGTGTCGGGAGTCGGGTTGAGGGTTTGCAGCTCGCGCATGGCGCGCAGGCCTATGGGCGTCGCGGCATTGTCCAGCCCGAGTGCATTGGCGGCGAAATTGAGTGTGATGAGGCCCAGGGCGGGATGCCCCGCGGGTACTTCGGGCATCAGGCGGCGGAACAGCGGTGTCAGCAAACGTGCCAGCCGTTCTATCAGGCCGGCCTGTTCCGCAATGCGTAGAAATCCGAGCCATAGTGTGAGTGTGCCAAACAGCAGGACCATCAGGTCGACCGATAATTTGGCCATGTCGAACAGGCTGAGCACCAGGCGCGAAAAAATCTCGGCGTCGTGCAGGAACAGCCACTGGTACATACCCGAAAGACAGGCAATAATAAAGAAAGCCAACCAGAGCGTATTTAGCATAGACAGCAGCTCAGACCTGTGAACAAGGACTACGATTGTCGCAGAGTCTATTCTCATAGGCACGCAATAAATCCGGCGGCCTGTTCGCACTGCGGGCTTATGGGAGATAATAAATGCTATCCACGCATAGCCGATAGAGGGGAGTCATGAATTGGAGAGCTTGGCGTCGAAGCTGGCTGACAGAGCCTTTGTATCGAATGGCACGCGATGCCATGCCCAGTTTGTCGCCCACCGAGCAAGAGGCCATCGAGGCCGGCGACGTGTGGTGGGATGCTCAACTGTTTTCCGGGAATCCCGACTGGCAGGAATTGCTGGACGTCGAGCCGGCCTCGCTGACACCGGCCGAACAGGCTTTCCTTGATGGGCCGGTGGCGGATCTGTGCAGCAAGCTCGATGACTGGTCGATTTCCTGGGAGCAATACGACCTGTCCCCCGATGTCTGGGCGTTTTTAAAGCGGCATGGCTTTTTCGGGATGATTATTCCCACGGAATACGGAGGGCTGGGCTTTTCGGCTTATGCCCATTCCGAAGTGGTGCGCCGGATTTCCGTCAGATCCGTTACGGCAGCGGTCACTGTCATGGTGCCCAATTCGTTGGGGCCAGGCGAATTGCTTATGCAATTTGGCACGCAGGACCAGCGCGATTACTGGTTGCCGCGGCTGGCACAAGGCCAGGAAATTCCCTGCTTTGGCCTGACCAGCCCGGCTGCCGGGTCCGATGCGGCTTCGATGACTGACACGGGTGTCGTGTGCAGGCAACAGGTCGGCGGCGTCGATACTTTAGGCATGCGCCTGAACTGGCGCAAGCGATATATAACGCTCAGCCCGGTGGCGACGGTTCTGGGCCTGGCTTTCAAGCTCTCCGATCCCGATCACTTGCTGGGTGAGGAAACCGATCTTGGCATTTCGGTTGCGCTGGTGCCTACTCATTTGCCGGGCATCCACATTGGCCGGCGTCATCTGCCAGCCATGCAGGCGTTTCAAAATGGCCCGAATGAAGGGCACGATGTCTTCGTCCCCATCGATGCCCTGATCGGTGGCGTCGACAAGGCGGGGCATGGCTGGCAGATGCTGATGAGCGCGCTGGCGGCCGGGCGGGGAATTTCTCTGCCCTCGCTGTCTGCTGCAGCCTGTGTGTTTACCGCGCATACGTCCGGCGCCTATGCCCGGGTGCGGACTCAGTTCGGGATTCCAGTCGGCAAATTCGAGGGTGTTCAGGAAAAACTGGCGCGCCTTGCCGCCAACGCCTATTTGGTCGAGGCCGCGCGCCGGCTGACGTGCGCGGGGCTCGATATGGGCTACAAGCCTGCCGTAATATCCGCCATCATGAAACTGCACGCCACCGAACGCATGCGTGAGTCCGTTAACGTGGCAATGGATGTGCATGCCGGCAAGGCCATCATCGATGGCCCGCGCAATTATCTGGGTGGTTTGTATCGGGCCGTGCCGGTTGCCATTACGGTGGAAGGCGCCAATATACTAACGCGTAACCTGATTGTGTTCGGCCAGGGCGCAATTCGGGCTCATCCTTATCTCATGCAGGAGGTGAAGGCGCTGGGCAACAGCGACGAGCTTGCGGGGGAGGACGCATTCGATGCCGTAGTCTGGAAGCATGTGTGGCATAGCGTCAAAAATTTGTTCCGCGCCAAAGCCCTGGCCTGGACCGGTGGTTTTTTTGCCAGGACCCCAAAGGCCGCCGGCGCCGCGGCACCTTATTATCGGCGCCTCAGCCGTTACGTTTCGGCCTTTGCATTGGTGTCCGAGGCCACGCTTTTTGTTCTGGGCGGAACCCTGAAGCGCAAGGAAATGCTGTCGGCCCGCCTGGGCGATGCTTTGGCCGAACTGTATCTGTTATCGGCAGTCTTGAAGCGTTGGCACGACGAGGGTCGACACGAATCCGACTTGCCGTTGGTCAAGTGGTGCGCCGAACAAGGTTTTGCCACCATCGAAAAGCGTCTTGCCGATGTACTGCACAATTTTCCGGTGCGCTGGCTGGCGTGGCTGTTGCGTTTGGCCGTGCTCCCGCCGGTCATGCGGGCCAGGCCGCCGTCCGACAAGACAACGGCCGATTGCGCCGCCATTTTGCTCGAGCTTTCCGAGTCGCGCGATCGTCTGGTTGGCGCGGTCTGGGACCGGCTCGATCAAAAAAGCGTCGAAGTGCTTGAACGGGCGTTTGAATTGGTCATAGAGCTTGAACCTTTGTATGAACAGCTGCATCACAGCGGCCTGAAAGACTGGCGGCTGGCGCATGCCAAAGGGGCGATCAGCGACGAGCAGGCGCGTATGCTGGAAGAAGCCGAAGAGGCGGTGGCGGCTGTGATCGAGGTCGATGACTTCGATGCGGAGTCATTTGCTCGTCATCCGCCTTCTTGATTCATAAGCGTTCTTGAGGTGCGAGAGTGGCGGCCCAAGCCTGGATCCAGCCGCGGCGGACTCAAGCTCGTTCAGCCAGCCTGCGGCTTGTGCTGGATCAGCTCTATCTTGTAGCCGTCGGGGTCTTCCACAAAGGCGATGACGGTTTGCCCGTGCTTCATGGGCCCGGCTTCGCGTGTGACTTTGCCTCCTTTTGCCTTGATTCGCGCACAGGCTTCGTAGGCATCTTCGACTTCAAGCGCTATGTGGCCATAGCCGTTGCCTAGATCGTAGCTCGGCGTGTCCCAGTTGTGGGTCAGTTCGATGACGGCCCCTTCCGACTCATCCTGGTATCCGACAAATGCAAGGGTGAATTTGCCGTCTGGGTAGTCTTTGCGCCGCAATTGCCTCATGCCAAGTACGTTGGTATAAAAGGCCAGGGACTGTTCAAGGTTGCCGACCCGAAGCATGGTGTGTAAAAGCCGCATGAGAGTTTCCTTGGAAGAGAAGCCAACAATAAATGGGATAGCTTGCGTTTAGATCAGCGGCAGGGTGGTTGGGTCGTGTTGCCGCAATGCGTCGCGGGAGCGTTCGAAATCGGGCAGAATGCGGCCGACTTCGCGCCAGAAATTCTTGCTGTGATTCATTTCTTTCAAATGGGCGATTTCGTGGGCGACCACGTAGTCGATGATATCGTGTTCAAAATGGATCAGGCGCCAATTCAGCATGATGTTGCCGTCGCTGCTGCAGGAACCCCAGCGAGTGGCCGCGGAAGACAGTCGCCAGCGTTTGATCTGCAATTGGCTCGATGCCAGGAAGTGCTGCAGGCGCAGTTCGAACCATATTTTGGCCTGCTGTTGCAGCCAGGCATGCACGATATCGCGCACACGGCCATGTTCGGCGGTAACGGGCAGCGCCAGGCCCAGCATGTCTCCGTCGGCCGGAGTGAACTCCGCACCATGAAAATGGCTGCTGCCTTGCTGCGTATCGTCCAGTTTCAGGATGATGCGCTTGCCCAGATAAGGGATGTCGCCGCCGTCTTGCCAACAGGTATTTGCCATGGCCAACTGGGCTTGCCTGGCTTGCCTGGCGCTCAGCTTGTCGAGTATCCAGCGCGATTTTTCCACTACGACCGCATCGATCTGGCCCAGAGTCACCCAGCCTGGCGCGGTAACCAGCAGACCATCGTCGTTGATCGTCAGGCCTATGCTTTTGCGCCTCGAACGCTGCAGGATGAATCCTATGGACTGGGTGCTGGCGCGAACTTCACGCCAGCGCGCGCCGGCCGCCAGCGACAGCGGGCGGGTCGTCGGTATGGTAATCGTATCGCTTGTTTGCCTGGCCGCTGCACGCGGCTCGCTGCTAGCGACGATCGCGGGGTGTGCGGTGGCAAACAGCTCAAGCTGTTCATTAAAGCCCATAGCGTTCCGGATTGAGTTGACGCATTTCATTTTCGATCCAATCCTGGACTTTCTTGTTCAAGGTATTGGCATCCAGCCCTTTGCTTTCGATCATGGGACCAATCGATACTGTAATCAGACCTGGTTTTTTGATAAATGCCTTGCGCGGCCAGCATTCGCCGGCGTTGTGCGCAATTGGAATGACCCCTGTGCCGGTGCGGGTCGCCAGCATCGCGCCGCCCATTTTGTATCGTCCGACTTTACCAGGGGCGACACGCGTGCCTTCGGGGAACAAGATGGGCCAACGGCCTTCGTTGATGCGTTGCTGGCCAACCCGGACAACTTGCTCGAAGGCATCCCGCCCTTTGGACCGGTCGATGGGAATCATACGCAGAAGAGCCAGCCCCCAGCCAAAGAACGGCACACGATGCAGCTCTTTCTTGTAGACAAAGCAGACTTCGCGCGGCATGTAGGCAGGGAAAAACAAGGTCTCCCAGGCGGATTGATGTTTGGACAGCAGTATAGCCGGGCCGTCCGGAAAATTCTCCGCGCCTTTGATTTGCCAGCGTATGCCGAGTATGACTTTGGCTCCCCAAATGGCCAGCCTGGGCCAGCCTGCCGTGAGTTTGTAGCGCCAGCGCAAAGGCAGTGGCGCCCATATTACGCACGCAAATGCGTAAGGAATGACGGTAATGGCTAAAAACAGCAGATAGAAAATAGCTCGTATCGCAGCCATGCTTCAGGCCTCTTGTAGCCAGGCATCGACCATCGCGGCAAGATTTTCCCTGACCTGGGTGCCGGCGGGCAAATCGCCCTTGTCCCAGGTTTTCTGGCCATTGCCGGTAAGTACCAGCCAGGGCGAGCAGCCTGCCTCGCTGGCAGCCTGCAAATCACGCAGGGAATCTCCCACGGCCGGTACATTCTGCAGATCGATGTCGTAGCGCCGGCCTATGTCGAGAAACATGCCGGGCTTGGGTTTGCGGCACAGGCATCGGTCGTCGGGACCGTGAGGGCAGATGAATATGGCATCGATATTGCCACCGACATGAGCCAGCTCTTTTCGAAGCTTGGAATGTATGGCGTTGAGGGTCTCCATGCTGAACAGACCACGCGCGATGCCCGATTGGTTGCTGGCAATCACTACGCGCCAGTTGGCGCGGGATAATCGCGCGATGGCGTCCAGGCTGCCGGGCAGGGCAATCCATTCGTCGGGGCTTTTGACGAATGTATCACTGTCGTGATTGATGACGCCGTCGCGGTCGAGTATGGCAAGTTTCACTGGGCCAACCTTGAAATATCGGCGACCTGATTCATGACGCCATGCAGGTCGGCCAGCAGAGCCAGGCGATTGGCGCGTACCGCCGGGTCGTCGGCCATGATCATGATGTCTGCAAAGAACGCATCGACCGAGTCTTTGGCCTGGGCCATCGTTGCCAGGCTGGCGGCAAAATCGCCCAGTCCGAACTGGGCCTGGGCCTGGGGTTTGAGTCGGGTAATGGTTTGAGCCAGAGCCTGCTCGGCGGGCTCGGTCAGCTTGCCGTAGATGATCTGGCCGATGGCGCCATCGGCTTTTTTCAGCAAATTGGCAATACGCTTGTTGGCGGCGGCCAGGCTTTCCGCTTCAGGGCGCAGGGCAAACCTGGCGCAGGCCTGAATACGGGCCAAGACTTGATGCAAAGGCGGCTCCAGGCTCAGCACGGCATCCACCACATTGCGGTCGTAGTCGTTTGCCAGCAGATTGCGATAACGCTCGTAAATGAAATGCTGCACTTCGGCGACCGTGCCGGCGGCAATCGGGTGCGCGCCAAAAGTGCCTGCCGCGAAAGCAAGCAGTTGGGGCAGCTCGAGATTCGTTGGCCGTTGAATCGACAAATAGCCGCCGGCCGTCAGTTGCTCGAAAGCGCTGATGAGGCCCAGCGCGGCTCGGCGTATCCCATATGGATCGCGCTCGCCGGTGGGAACCAGCCCTATGCCCCAGATACCCATCATGGTTTCGATGCGTTCGGCAATGAACAGTATGGCCGATGTCAGGGACTGATCGTCGATGGCGCTGTCCAGGCGGGTGCGATATTGATTGCGCAGGGCCAGCACCACATCGGCGGGCTCGCCGTCGGCCGCGGCGTAGTAGGCGCCCATGACGCCTTGCAGCTCAGGAAACTCGGCCACCATGTTGGAGCCGAGGTCCGCCTTGGCCAGCAAAGCCGCGCGATCGGCGTTTTGTGGACTCTTGCCCAACTGCCCGGCGACGTAGCGGGCGATGTCGCGCACGCGTTCGACGCGCTCGAGCTGGGACCCCAGCTTATTGTGATAGACGATGTTGGCCAGAGATTCGACACGTGACGCCAGCGGCACTTTGCGGTCGGTGTCGAAAAAGAATCGGGCATCGGCCAGGCGCGGACGTACGACGCGCTGATTGCCCAGGATAATATTGGCCGGATCGTCTACCTGCATATTGCTGACGATCAAAAAGCGGTGCGTCAGCTTGCCGGTGCCGGGCTCGAACAGAGGGAAGTATTTTTGGTTCAGGCGCATGGTCAGAATCAGGCATTCCGGCGGCACCGCCAGGAACTGCTCATCGAATTCGCCGACATAAACCGTAGGGTGTTCGACCAGGGCGGTGACTTCATCGAGCAGGGCTGCGACTTCGGGGCCGTCGCCCAGCGTTGCTCCGAGCGCGGTCGCGTGCGCATGCAATTGCGCGGCAATCATGTCCTTGCGCGCGGCGAACGAGGCGATGACCTTGCCTTCGTCGTGAAGTTGCTGTTCGTATGTGTCGGGAGCCTGAATGGCGATAAGCCCATTGGCCATGAATCGATGGCCTTGGGTGTCGCGTCCGGCGGTCAGCCCAAGCGCATTCACAGGAATAATTGCGGAGCCCCATAGCGCAATCAGACGGTGTGCCGGGCGCACGAATTTGACACTGGTGACGCCGTCGGCCAATTGATAGCGCATGACTTTGGGGATAGGCAGATTGGCAAGGGCGTAATCAAGCGCTTCCTGCAAGCCGGCCTGTAGCGAGGCGCCTGGCGCCACGCCCTTGGCGTAGAGATAATCCTGTTTGCCATCGGACTCTTGAATGAGATCCGATGGACTCAGATGAGCCAGGCCCTTGCCGGCAAGTTTTTTTGCCAGGGCCGGAGTCAGTGCCCCGGCTTGATCCAGGCCGATTTTTGCCGGCATGAGTTTTTCTGTGTAGGCCTGCTCCAGGGCCTGGCCCAGCACGGCGCTTAGCCGTACGGCTAAGCGCCGCGGAGTGGCGAATTCGGTGACCGCGCATCCGGCATCCAGAAGGCGCTGTTTTTCGAGAATACTGCGTATTCCTTCGGCAAAGGCGAGGCCCAGCGCTTGCAGGGCTTTGGGTGGCAGTTCTTCGGTAAGCAGTTCGAGAAACAGGGGGCGCGGAGAGTGTGTCGTCGACGTCATTGCACGGCCTCCGGATTGAGGCGATTGCCAAGCATGGGAAAACCTAATTTTTCGCGTGAGTCGAAGTAGGCCTGGGCGACGGTTCGCGACAGGTTGCGTATGCGGCCTATATAGGCCGCCCGCTCAGTGACGCTGATCGCGCCGCGCGCATCCAGCATATTGAAGGTGTGGGCCGCCTTGAGAGCGGCCTCGTAGGCGGGCAGGGCCAGCGGAACTTCAATCAGCCGCTTCGCTTCGGCTTCGTAGTCGCCAAAATGGGCGAAAAGCATCGCGGTCGAGGCGTGTTCGAAATTGTAGGTGGACTGTTCGACTTCGTTCTGGTGGAAGACGTCGCGGTAAAGTACGCGCTGTCCGTTGGTGCCTTCGGTCCAGACCAGGTCGTAAACGCTTTCCACATCCTGCAGGTACATGGCCAGACGTTCCAGCCCGTAGGTGATTTCGCCGGTGGTAGGCAAGCAGTCCAGCCCGCCGACCTGCTGAAAATAGGTGAATTGGGTGACTTCCATGCCGTTGAGCCACACCTCCCAGCCCAGGCCCCAGGCGCCAAGCGTGGGATTTTCCCAGTCGTCTTCGACAAAGCGGATGTCGTGCTCTTTGGGATTGATGCCTAATGCTTCGAGCGAGCCCACGTACAGGTCGATGATTTCGGGAGGCGCCGGTTTAAGTACGACCTGATATTGGTAATAGTGTTGCAGGCGATTGGGGTTTTCGCCGTAGCGGCCGTCTTTGGGGCGGCGCGAAGGCTGGACATACGCGGCGCGCCAGGGCTCCGGTCCGATCGAGCGTAAAAATGTGGCCGTATGCGAGGTGCCCGCACCGACTTCCATATCGTAAGGCTGCAGTAGCGCGCAACCCTGTTTGTCCCAGTATTGCTGGAGAGTCAGAATGATTTGCTGAAAAGTAAGCATGAACAGAACCGGTAAGGCAAAAAGCTGCGAAGAATTCGATTTTAACTGGTTCCGTTAGCAGGCAGGATAGTTCCATTTCTGAACCGGTCTTGATTGGTCGTATGATATTGAATTGTGCCAGCGCCTTTTCTTTGTGTGCAAAGCACCTGTTATTTTAACTTTTGCGTATTTAGCGCTGCAATCTTCGGGAGTTTATTGCATGTCTGACTTGGTTAGAGTGGAAGTGGTCGATCGGATCCTGATTATTACGGTCAATCGGCCCGAGGCGCGTAACGCCATCAACTACGAGACGGCACAAGAACTGGCCGTGGCATTTGACCGGCTCGACCAGGACAAGGATATTGTTCTTGGCATTCTTACCGGGGCAGGCAATACCTTTTCGGCCGGCATGGATTTGAAAGCTTTTGCCGGCAGCGGGCAACGTCCGCTGATCGAAGGCCGCGGATTCGCGGGCCTGTGCGAAAGGCCGCCGCAAAAACCCATGATTGCGGCGGTTGAAGGGTACGCTTTGGCCGGCGGTTGCGAAATGGTACTGGCCTGCGATCTGGTGGTTGCCGCCAGCAACGCCAATTTCGGCCTGCCCGAAGTCAAGCGCGGCCTGGTTCCTGGCGCAGGCGGGATGTTGCGTTTGCCGCAACGCATTCCGCATCATATTGCGATGGAAGTCATCCTGACCGGCGGTATGCTGCCGGCGCAACGAGCCTACGAACATGGCCTAGTGAATCGCCTGGTCGAACCCGGTCAAGCCCTTGAAGGCGCCCTGGCCCTGGCGCGGCTGATTGCTGAAAACGGGCCCTTGGCGGTCCAGACGGCAAAAAGAATCGTGACCGAATCCAAAGACTGGCGCCAGGCCGATATGTTCGATCTGCAACGCCCGCGGGCCGCGCATATTTTTTCGTCCGCCGATGCCCGAGAGGGCGCTACGGCGTTTGCGGAAAAGCGCAAGCCGGTTTGGCAAGGAAAATAACTACCTCGCTCAAAAACAGGGAAGCCGCGCGGGCTTCCCGTTTCTTTTTTATTCCACTGATTTAAATGCCATGACTACGACGATTAGAGAAAACGACCTGATTCAATCCATTGCGGATGCGGTCCAGTTCATCAGTTTTTATCACCCTGCCGATTACATCAGGCACTTGGCGCGTGCCTATGAACGTGAACAAAGTCCGGCAGCCAAAGACGCGATTGCCCAGATCCTGACCAATTCGCGCATGTGCGCCGAAGGGCATCGCCCCATTTGCCAGGATACCGGGGTGGTCAACGTCTTTCTGAAAATAGGCATGAATGCGCGGCTCGACACGCAGCGCAGCCTGCAGGAACTGTGCGATGAAGGCGTGCGCCAGGGCTATACCAACCCGGATAATCCTTTGCGCGCCTCAATCCTCGACGATCCTTTGTTTGCGCGCAAGAATACCCGCGACAATACCCCCTGTATCGTGAATGTCGAATTGGTGGTGGGCGACAAGGTCGATGTGCAAGTGGCCGCCAAGGGGGGCGGCTCCGAGAACAAGTCCAAGTTCGCCATGCTCAATCCCAGTGACTCGATTGTTGATTGGGTATTGAAGACGGTGCCCCTGATGGGCGCGGGCTGGTGCCCGCCCGGCATGCTGGGCATAGGCGTGGGCGGGACCGCTGAAAAAGCCATGCTGATGGCCAAGCAGTCCCTGATGGAAGACATCGACATGTACGAGCTGTTGCAGCGCGGCCCGCAGAACAAGCTCGAAGAGCTGCGCCTCGAACTCTACGAAAAGGTCAATGCGCTGGGAATCGGCGCACAAGGGCTGGGCGGCCTGACCACGGTGCTGGATATTAAAATCAATACCTTCCCTACCCATGCCGCCTCCAAGCCGGTGGCCATGATCCCCAATTGCGCGGCCACCCGCCATATACATTTCGTGCTCGACGGATCGGGGCCTGCCGAGCTGACTCCGCCCGCTTTGTCCGACTGGCCCGATGTGCACTGGGCGCCCGATTACAACAAATCCCTGCAGGTCGATTTGAATACCTTGACCAAAGAGCAGGTCGCGAGCTGGAAGCCGGGTCAGACCTTGTTGTTGTCGGGCAAAATGCTCACGGGCCGGGATGCCGCCCATAAACGCATACAGGGCATGCTTGAGCGCGGCGAGTCCTTGCCGGTCGATTTCACGAACCGCGTGATTTACTACGTCGGCCCGGTTGATCCGGTGCGTGACGAAGTGGTTGGCCCCGCCGGCCCGACGACTTCCACGCGCATGGACCAGTTTACCGAAATGATGCTGGCCCAGACCGGCTTGATTTCCATGATAGGCAAGGCTGAGCGTGGGCCGATAGCCATCGAGTCCATACGCAAGCACGGTTCGGCCTATCTGATGGCGGTAGGAGGATCGGCCTACCTGGTTTCCAAGGCTATCCGCGGGGCCAAGGTTGTCGGGTTTGAAGACTTGGGCATGGAGGCGATTTACGAGTTCGATGTCAAGGACATGCCGGTGACCGTGGCGGTCGACTCGACCGGCACGTCGGTGCATGACACCGGTCCGAAGGAATGGAAAGCGAAAATCGCCACCATTTCCCTGGTTCGTGCCTGATTGCTGTCCGGCGTTCGCCTGATCCGTTCGGGGAAAAGAGAGCTGCGGCTCTCTTTTTTTATAGCTTGTGCGGGGCTTGTTCGTTTTCGCTAAAGACAGTCTTGCAAAAAAGAGAATTCAAAAATGGGCATTTAGCAGGCAAGCTACGGTTTACTCTTTCAAATTGCCGGGCCCGACGGCCCAGAGATTGCCATGACTGCTACAGACCCAGCCTCCTGGATCGGCCGAACGGAAACGTGTGCCGACCGTATCGATATCGGACACATCGAAAAAATTGCGTTGAGCCTCGATGCGGTGGCGCCCGCGCCAGGTGGCGAGCTGCCCTTGCTGTGGCATTGGGGGCTGTTCATCAAGGCCTATCCCTATGACCAGCTTGGCGACGACGGGCATCCCAGGCGCGGCGGCTTTCTTCCTCCGGCCGAAAACCGCAATCGCATGTGGGCGGGTGGTCGGCTCGAGTTTTTAAGCCCCCTGCGCGTCGGAATGGATGCAAGCCGTGTATCGACCATTGCCTCGGTCAAGGAAAAAGAGGGCCGTACAGGCAAACTGCTGTTCGTGACGGTCAAGCACGAGTATTTCCAGGACGGCCTGTTGCGTATCTCCGAGGAGCAGGACGTGGTGTACCGGGAGCCCAGCCCTCCCAGGCTGGCAGGCTCGGAATCCGCCCCCGCGGCGGAGTGGTCCGAAACCATAGTGCCAAGTTCCACAGTGCTGTTTCGCTATTCGGCGGTTACCTATAATGGCCACCGAATCCATTACGACGAGCCTTATGCGACCCAGGTCGAGGGCTATCCGGGCCTGGTGGTGCATGGCCCCATGATCGCTACGCTCATGTGCCGCGCATTCAGCCGGGCCAATCCCGGCAAGACCGTTGCGTCCCTGTCGTACCGCGGCCTGCGCCCGCTTATCGCGCCACGGCCATTTCAGGTGGCCGGTTCTTTTTCCGGAGCGGGAGTCGCGCGCCTTTGGGCCGAACAGGACGGTACACTGGCGCATCAGGCCGAGCTGAGGGTCAAGACATGAGTCACGACACAATACAGCCGCTTGCCGCCGATACGGCGGCTCCTCGGCCGCTTGACGGCATTACCGTCGTCAGCCTGGAGCATGCCATTGCGGCACCGTTCTGTACGCGGCAATTGGCCGATATGGGTGCCAGAGTCATCAAGATCGAACGGCCCGCCGTCGGAGATTTCGCGCGCGGCTATGACGAACGGGTCAAGGGCTTGTCCTCGCATTTCGTGTGGACCAACCGCTCCAAAGAAAGCCTGGCCCTCGATCTGAAGCAGCCCGCGGCGCAAGAGGTATTGTCGCGTTTGATGGCCAAGGCCGATGTGCTGGTGCAAAACCTGGCGCCGGGGGCGGCAGCCCGGATGGGTTTGTCGTTCGAAACCCTCCATGAGCAATACCCGCGCTTGATTGTTTGCGATATTTCGGGCTATGGCGAGGGTGGGCCTTACCAGGATAAAAAGGCCTACGATCTGCTCATCCAGAGTGAAAGCGGATTCTTATCGGTGACTGGTACTCCCGAGCAATCCGCCAAGGCGGGTTGTTCGATTTCGGACATTGCTGCCGGAATGTATGCCTACAGCAGCATCTTGTCGGCGCTGCTGCTGCGCCAGCGCACAGGCGAAGGCAGCCGTCTCGATGTGTCCATGCTGGAGAGCATGGTCGAGTGGATGGGTTTCCCCATGTACTATGCGTTCGATGGAGCCGCTGCGCCACGGCGGGCCGGCGCCGCCCACGCCACGATCTACCCCTATGGGCCCTTTCCGGTCGGCGATGGCTCGCAGGTTATGCTGGGTTTGCAGAATGAGCGCGAGTGGGACGCGTTTTGCAGGACCGTGCTGATTCAGCCCGAACTGGCGCGGGATGCGCGGTTTTCGTCCAATACGTTGCGGGTCGAGAATCGTGATGTTCTGGGAGGCCTGATTGCTGCGACATTTGCCTTGTTGACGCGCGATCAGGTGCTGGAGCGCCTGGATGCGGCGCAAATTGCCAATGCCAGCGTCAATACCATGAGTGACGTATGGAATCATCCCCAGTTGGCGGCGCGCGAGCGCTGGCGTGAAGTGGACAGTCCGGCGGGGCTCTTGCCGGCGTTGATCCCGCCGGCAGGCAGTTCGGCCTTTGCCGCCCGTATGGATAAAATCCCGGCGCTGGGGGAGCATTCCGCGGCCATCCTTGGCGATCTTGGCTATTCCGGCGCCGATGTAGCCAGGTTGGCGCGGGAAAAGGTGATTTGATGAATGTATTGATGCGTTCGGTTCTGTTTGTGCCGGCCACGCGGCCGGAGCGATTTTCCAAAGCCCTGGCGGCCGGCGCCGATGGGGTGATCATCGATCTCGAAGATGCTGTGGAACGGCAGCACAAAGACGCGGCGCGCCAGAATTTGGCGGCTTTTGTCCAGGCTCATCCCGATTCCGCTGTTTTTGTTCGGGTCAATGATGCGACTACGCCCTGGTTTGCCGACGACCTGGCAGTGTGCCGCCAGTTTTCCAGCATTGCCGGTGTCTTGCTGCCCAAAGCCGAATCGGCGGAACAGATCAGGCTGGTTCACGCAGGCGGCAAGCCGGTATGGCCCATCATCGAAAGCGCCAAAGGAGTGCTGGCCTTGGGCGCAATAGCGGCCCAGCCCGGCGTAAGCCGCTTGTCTTTTGGTAGCCTCGATTTGATGCTCGATCTGGGCGCGACCGCGGATTCGGATGGCGCCGGGCTGGTGCTGGAACAGATACGTTGCCAGATTTTGCTGCATAGCCGTGCCTGCGGACTGGCTGCGCCGCTCGACGGGGTCTATCCCGATTTTGCGAATCTGGCTGGCCTGGCGCAACAAGCCCGCCGGGTGCGGGACATGGGCTTTGGCGGCATGCTGTGCATACATCCGACGCAGATCGCCACGATTCATGCCGCGTTTGCATCAAGCCAGGCTGAAACCGAATGGGCCCGGCGTGTTATCGATATGGCGGAGTCGACCGGCTCTTCGGCCTTTCAACTGGATGGCAAAATGGTGGATTTACCGGTGATAGAATGGGCGCGAAAAATTCTGGGCAGTTAGCCATGGCGCCGAGCCCGCCTAGTAGATACCGTCTTGTAGGTCAATAGGCGACGTAGCGGCACCCCTTGTGGGTGCCCGATGCGGCTCAGGGCGCGGGCAGGCACTCTTCTATGGCCTGATCCGAGCAGGCTGCCAGCAGAGTGCGCAGCGAGCCTTGCGCCAGTTGTAATTGGGGGGCCAGGTCGCTGAGTGGTTTCAACACAAAAGCACGCTCGTGCATGCGCGGGTGTGGAACCTTTAAATCGGGCTCATCGATGGTTTGGCTTCCGTACAGCAATAAATCCAGATCCAGTGTACGCGGCGCGTTCCGGTAGGGGCGCAGGCGGCCGTATTCTTCTTCTATGCGCTGCAAGGCGGTAAGCAGCGCCGATGCGCTCAGGCTGGTCTGGATCGACGCAGCGGCGTTGATGTAGTCCGGCCCGCTGGAGTCCACGGGAGCCGTTCGGTACAGTTTCGACAGAACCAGTTGATGGATTCCATCGGTTTGCGCCAGGCTCTTTGCGGCTTGCAGCAAGGTGTTGCGGGCATCGCCCAGATTGGCGCCCAGACCTATATACGCCAGTGTCATGCCGGTGTGGTGCTGGCGCCCGGATTGCGGCGTGGGCGCCTGCGGCGTTTCGCCGGGTTTGCGGCAGCCTTGTTTTGCTGCATATAGGCCTCGATCATTTCGGCGCGTTCGCCATCGTCGGCATTGGCGAGATCCATCCACCACTGTGCCTGGACGCTGTCGACCTCGCGCGCTTCAGCGCGCAACTGCAGAAAATCGACTGCGGCCCGAAACCGGGGCTGTTCGATCAGGCGCCAAATGGTTTTCCCGTTGGCGCGTTCGAAGCGCGGCTGCATGAACCAGATTTCGCGCATATCCGACTGATAGCGCCGTTGAATGGCAAGTTTCCGGGTTTGTTCATCCATGACTGAATCCGCGGCTTCCATGAGCGCCTGGATGGAGTGTTCTCCCTTGGCAACCGTGGCTTGCCAGCGCTTGTCCACGAGCTTCCAGAGCAGCGCGGCAAACAAAAAGCTGGGGCTGATGGTTTTGCCGGCCCGCACTCGGCCATCGGTGCGTTCCAGCGCCAACTCGACAAACTGTTCACCGCCCGTCTCTTCGAAGATAAGATCGATGAGCGGCAGCAGGCCCTGATGAAGCCCGACCGTACGCAACTGCCGCAGGCAGTCCATGGCGTGGCCACAGGTGAGCAACTTGAGCATTTCGTCGAACAGACGCGAAGCCGGCACATTTTCGATCAGATTTGCCAGCTTCTTGATGGGGGCTTGCGTGGCGGGATCTATCGTGGCGTTGAGCTTGGCGGCAAAGCGCATGGCACGCAGCATGCGTACCGGATCTTCGCGATAACGGGTTTCAGGATCGCCGATCATGCGCACGATGCGCTTTTTCAGGTCGCTGAACCCGTGATGGAAGTCGATGACTTCTTCTTTGATGGGATCGTAAAAAAGCGCATTGAAAGTGAAGTCGCGCCGTATGGCGTCTTCTTCGTGGGTGCCAAAGGTGTTGTCGCGCAGTATTCGCCCGAATTCGTCGGTTTCCTGTTCCACCGAAGCGGGGGCGCGAAATGTGGACGTTTCGATGATCTCCTGCCCGAAAACCACGTGGACCAGTTGAAAACGCCGGCCTATGATGCGCGCGCGCCGGAATAGCGGGCGAATCTGGTTGGGCGTGGCGTTGGTGGCCACATCGAAATCCTTGGGTTCCAGGCCTACGATCAGGTCGCGTACGGCGCCGCCCACGATGTAGGCGTCGAAGCCGTTTTCATGCAAAACCTCGCATACCTTGATGGCGTGGCGCGAGACATTGCGCCGATCGATGCCGTGTTTGTCTCGCGGCAGGCGTTCAGGCCCTCGCGCAGGCGCGGCAAACAATCGGCTGACAAAGTTTTTTATTGTTTCTGTAAGCATGTGGGTATTTTAGGACTTTGCGTCTTCCATGTGCTGGAAAAGCTCGAGAATTTGCCAGCCTCTGGCTTGCGCGATGTGTCGCAGGGCGGGGCTGGGGTTGGTGGCAATGGGGTGGCTGACCGCATCGAGCAAGGGAATGTCGTTTGGAGAGTCGCTATAGAAATACGATCTTTCAAAATCGTCCAGCGCCAGGCCCATGTCGGCCAGCCACGCCGCGACGCGCAGCACCTTGCCTTCCTTGAAACTGGGTATGCCGCTGATGCGTCCAGTGTAGTACCCATTGCAATATTCGGCGCAGGTGGCGATCAGATGCGGCACGCCGAACGCCCGGGCGATGGGGGCGGTAACGAATTGATTGGTTGCCGTGACGATTGCGCACAGGTCCCCTTGTGCCAAATGTTCTTGTACAAGGTCGAGTGCCGCGGGGAAAATATGGGGGCGGATGATCTCGGACATATAGTGTTCGTGCCATTCCGCCAGTTGGGCGCCGTTGGTGCGCGTCAGGAGGCCCAGCATGAATTCGGCGGCCTGTTCGGCAGTAAGATTGCCGGCGTTATAGCGTTGCATAAGGTCTTCGTTGCGGCGGCGCGCCTCGGCGGGATCGCCCGCCCGTCCGGTGCGGGCCAGAAAATCGGCCCATTGGTAATCGCTGTCCAAGGGCAGCAGCGTGTGGTCCAGGTCGAAGAGAGCCAGGCGTTTGACGGAGCTCATAAACTTGTTTCGGTCATAGTATGGGTCGCCAGCAGATCTCTCAGCAAAGGCAGGGTAATGGCGCGTTGTCTTTCGAGAGAGTAGCGATCCAGGGCATCAAGCAGTGCATTCAGTTTGCTCATGTCGCGTGCATAGTGCGTCAGCATCCAGTGAATGACTTCGGGTGCCAGTTGCAGGCCGCGTTCGCCCGCGCGGGTCTTGAGCGCCTCGGCACGGTCCTGGTCCGACAGCGCTTCAAGGCGAAAGACCAGGTCCCATCCAAGGCGGGTTCGCAGATCTTCCCGCAAGGGCAGTGCCAGCGGCGCCCGGTCGCCCGACAGCAGCAACGCAAAAGCCTGTTCGGTCGCGGCCACTTCGCGCCAGCGATTGTACAGGGCAAACAGGGCGGCCTGGGCCTCGGGGCTGAATTGTCCGATATCGTCGAGCGCAATGAGTTTGAGCGTGCAGGTTTCTTCCAGGGCAATGGCGTGCAGCGCATCGGCATCGTCGCGCGCCGTGAAATACCGTGCTTGCGGTGTTGTGCCCAATGCCCGCAGCAAATGGCTGCGGCCGACGCCGGGCGCGCCCCATAAATAAATGGCTCTTCCCGGCTGAAGGTGTTCGATCGCGTCGAGGGCGGCGCGATTATCGCCCACGACGAAATTGTCGAGAGTGGGCGGCGGAGCGGGCAGAAGATCAAGAATGAGTTGCTGGGTCATTGCGTGGTGTGAAACGGGCAGGGACGATACAGGTATACAGGCGCCGGACCACCGTAGGGAGTGCTGCGCTTATGGACGGCGTCATTGAATCAATATACCGGAAATGATTGCGGCTGCAATTCGCCCGTAGTCGCCGTCGAATTGTAACAAAGCTGCGGGAATTGCGGGTTTCCTGCATGGCCGGTGTTTGCTTTCTGCTGGAAACCCGGGAGCGGGTGATCGATTTCGCCGATAATATCGACGATGGCTTTTGCCGGTGCCGCGCAGTTGGCTCGATCATCGTAAAATTGGCCTTCGTATTTAATTCAACGTGCAATTCTTGCACATCCCACGGCATTTCTCATGACAAACAAACATTCAGCTTCATTGACTTACCGCGACGCAGGCGTCGATATCGACGCGGGCGATGCGCTGGTGGATCGCATCAAGCCATTGGCGGCTAAAACCATGCGTGCCGGCGTAATGGCCGGCATAGGTGGGTTTGGAGCGCTTTTCGAGGTCCCCAAGCACCTGAAAGAGCCTGTGCTGGTGTCGGGTACCGATGGGGTGGGCACCAAGCTGCGCCTGGCTTTCGAATGGAAGCGCCACGACACGGTAGGGATCGATCTGGTTGCCATGAGTGTCAACGATATCCTGGTGCAGGGCGCCGAGCCCCTGTTTTTCCTGGATTATTTCGCCTGCGGCAAATTGTCGGTCGATACAGCGGCCAGCGTGGTGGGTGGAATCGCCAAAGGATGCGAACTGGCCGGGTGTGCCCTGATAGGCGGGGAAACGGCGGAAATGCCGGGTATGTATCCGGAGGGAGAATACGATCTGGCCGGCTTTGCGGTCGGTGCCGTCGAGAAATCAAGAATCATCGACGGCAAGTCGATAGCGGTGGGCGATGTAGTGCTGGGCCTGGCTTCCAGCGGTGCGCATTCCAATGGGTTTTCGCTCTTGCGCAAGATCCTGACGCATGCGAATGCCAAGCCGAGCCAGGATTTCGGCGGGCGATCGCTTGAAGACGTGGTCATGGAGCCGACCCGCATCTACGTCAAGTCCGTGCTGGCGGCCTTGGCCGAACATGGCGAGGCGCTTAAAGGCTTGGCGCACATTACCGGCGGCGGCCTGCTGGACAACGTGCCGCGTATTTTGCAGCCTGGCCTGGCTGCGCAGTTGCATCGCGATGCCTGGCAAATGCCACAACTCTTTTCGTGGCTGCAGCAAAACGGCGGCGTGGCCGACGCCGAAATGCATCGCGTATTCAATTGCGGCATCGGCATGGTGATCGTGGTGTCGGCCGCCAAGGCGGATGCGCTTGCCGCAACGCTGGCCGCTCATGGCGAGCAGGTCAGCCGCCTGGGTGAAATCGTCGAGCAGGCGCCGGGTGCCGCGCAGACCGTGGTGTTGTAAGAGAAGCGCCGCTGCAAGAAGGCAGGGGCGTCAGGGCTCCCATATGCGCGCTATCGCCGCAAGCGCCAAGTCTGCCGCATTGGGGGCGAGGCAGTCGATGACATGGCGCTCGGGCTGAGCCCTCAACCAGGTAAGCTGCCGCTTGGCCAATTGCCGGGTTGCGGCGATAGCCTGTTCCACAGCCGATTCCAGATCGATCTTCCCGTCCAGATAATCCCAGAGTTGCCGGTATCCCACGCAACGCACCGAAGGCAGGCCTGTATGCAGGTCGGGCCGGCGGTGCAGCGCCTGAACTTCGTCGAGCAAGCCACGGCTGAGCATTTCCCGGTAGCGCAGGGCGATGCGTGCATGTAGCGCGAGCCGGTCGGAGGGTTCAAGGCTGATGGTCAGGTAATCGTAGGGGCTGTCGGACCGGCCGGATTCCGCGGCGAGCAGCGCTGACATGGTTTGGCCCGTGATCCGGTAGATTTCTATGGCGCGCTGTACGCGCTGGCTGTCGTTGGGTGCCAGCCGGGCGGCGGTGGCCGGGTCGAATTCGCCGAGCCGGGCGTGCAGTGCGGGCCATCCCGCCTGCCGTGCCTCGGCATCGATGGCGGCGCGGATATCCGCATCGGCCTCGGGCAAGTCATTCAGGCCCTCCCGCAAAGCCTTGTAGTACAGCATGGTGCCGCCGCACAGCAGGGGAATGCGGCCGCGCCGCAGGATTTCTTCAATCAGCTCAAGGGCATCGCGCCTGAACTCGGCGGCCGAATAGGTTTCGGCCGGATCGCGGATATCCAGCAAATGCTGCGGCACACGCTCTCGTTCGGCCTGTGAGGGCTTCGCGGTGCCGATGTCCATACCGCGATAAATCGTGGCCGAATCGACGTTGATGATTTCGACTGGCCAGCGCGCCGCCAGCGCCAGGGTGGTGGCGCTTTTGCCGGCCGCAGTGGGGCCCGCCAGGCAAATGACGGGGACGTTCATTGACCGCGCATGAAGAGTTTGTCGAGTTCACCCAGTTGCCATTGAACCCAGGTGGGCCGCCCGTGATTGCATTGATCGGCGCGTTCGGTCTGCTCCATTTTGCGCAGCAGGGCATTCATCTCTTCGATCGATAGGCGGCGATTGGCGCGCACCGAGCCATGGCAGGCCATGGTGGACAGCAGCTCGTTGCGTTGCTCGGTAAGGCGTGGCGAGCTGCCTACGTTGGCCAGGTCGCGAATCACGCCTCGCGCCAGGGATTCGATGTCGCCGTGCGCGAGCAGGGCGGGAACCGCCCGAACGGCCAGGGTGGTCGGGCCGGCGGGCCGAACCACGAGCCCCAGTTGGCTCAGGGTCGATTCATATTCTTCAAGCAGGCCTATTTCCTTTTCGGTGGCGTTGAACACTACCGGCACCAGCAGCTCTTGCCGGGGCAGTGTGTGCGTGTCCATGGCCTGTTTAAGCTGTTCGTAGACGACACGCTCGTGGGCGGCGTGCATATCGACCAGCACCAGCCCATGGCGGTTCTGGGCCAGAATGTAGATGCCGTGCAATTGGCCCAATGCCATGCCGAGGGGGAACTCGTCGTGCTCGGTGGCCATTTCGGGGCTCGAAGCGGTGCCTGCGGTTTCAGCCAGTGGCCGATAGAGAGCGTGCCAGCCTGTTCCGGGGTTTGCCGCGGCTTCATGCAGGTTCATGGAGGTTTGCCTCAAAGGGGGCATGTAGCCGGAAGGCCTGGTACCCCAGGCTCCGGGCGCCGGTGAAGTCGTTCCGGCCGGCGCTTGCGCGGCCGGACTTGCGCCCGGTGCATTGCCGCCGGACGTCGGGCGCTGCCAGTCGGTTTCCGTGTTGCCGGAGGCCCCGTTTGGGAGAACTGCGCTTTGCCCTCCGACCAGGGCGAGGGTCTGGCTCAGTGCCTGGGCGACAAAGCGGTGTATGGCGCCGCTGTCGCGAAAGCGCACTTCGTGTTTGGCTGGATGCACGTTCACGTCCACGGTAGCGGGGTCCAGCGTGAGGAACAATACATAAGCGGCCTGCCGGTCGCCGTGCAGGACATCGCTATAGGCCTGGCGAACGGCATGCGAGACAGTGCGGTCTTTGACGTAGCGCCCGTTCACATAAAGGTACTGCCGATCGGCACGGGCCCGGGCATAGGTGGGACGCGTAATCATTCCATGCAGTGCGATCAGGCCGTGTTCGATGCTTACATCGAGTCCCTGGTCAAAAAAATCGGTGCCCAGCACATCCCGGATGCGCTGCAATCTATTGGTGGCGCGCCAATGCCGTTGTGCCTTGTCGTTGTGGAACAGGCGAAAACTGATTTGGGGATGAGCCAGGGCGATGCGTTCCAGTGCGTCGACGCAGTGGCCGTATTCCGTGGCTTCGGCGCGCAGGAATTTTCGGCGGGCGGGCACTTCATCGAACAGTTGCCGTATTTCGACCGTGGTCCCCAACGGGCCTGAAGCGGGGACGGGCGCGTGTGCGCCATTTGGCAGTTGCCAGGCGTGATCGGCTTCGGCGGTACGCGAGGTAAGGGTCAGTTGCGCTACCGAGGCTATGGAGGCCAGGGCTTCACCACGAAAACCCATGGAGGCCACGGACTCGAGTTCAGCCAGGGTGTGGATTTTGCTGGTGGCGTGGCGCGTCAGCGCCAGGGCCAGTTCCGCATGGGGAATTCCCGATCCGTCGTCGGTGACGGCCACGCGGCGTATGCCGCCTCCCTCGAGACGTATATCGATCGCGCGGGCTCCGGCGTCGATTGCGTTTTCCAGGATTTCTTTCAGTACCGATGCCGGGCGCTCTATCACTTCGCCCGCGGCGATCTGGCTGATCAATAGATCGGGAAGCGTTGTTATGGCGCGGCGTTCAGGCATCAGGACTTCCATGTAAACAGAGCCAGGCGCTCCGTTGGTCAAAGAGGCCAGCCGTACTCGGCGGGACTCGCTGGAGCAATTTTAGCCTCTTCGACGCGGCGTTTGTCTTGCCTGCCAGGCGAGTGGGCTATATTGCGGTATTGCATTTATTTGGTAGCGTGGATATGCCTGATTTCCTGAACATGATTCTCCATATTGATCAATTCCTTGGAGCATGGGTAACCCAGTACGGCCCGTGGATTTACCTGGTCTTGTTTTTAATCATTTTTGGGGAAACCGGGCTGGTGGTTTTACCTTTTTTACCCGGTGATTCGCTGTTATTCATTGCCGGAGCCTTTGGCGCTTCGGGGCTGATCGATCCGGTTCTGCTGGCTGCCTTGCTGATGCTGGCCGCGGTGTTGGGCAATACGGTCAACTATGCCGTAGGCCGCTACATAGGACCGCGTGTATTTTCAAGCAATTTCAGATTCCTGGACCAGAATGCATTGATCAAGACTCATCAGTTTTACGAGAGGCATGGCGGGAAAACCATCGTCCTGTCGCGATTCCTGCCGGTGGTTCGCACATTCGCCCCCTTCGTGGCGGGCGTGGGCAGCATGAATTTCGTGCGTTTTCAGCTGTTCAATATTTCGGGCGCGGTGCTTTGGGTGGCGGGCCTGGTAACGCTGGGATACTTCTTTGGCAATGTGCCCATCATCAAGGAGCACTTGAATACCATTGTGATCATCGGTGTGGCGGCGGCGATTGTGCCTGTTGCCCTGGGCGCCTTGTGGAAGGTCTTCAAAAGAAAGGCTTAACCTGGCGTGGCGGCGGCATGGCAATGGCCGCCGTGAAGTTCCGAAAGCGCTCTGGCCGGGCTCATGTTTCAAGGTCGCGCCCTGGCCATGAAAACACCCCAGAAACCAGAACAACTGTCCGGTTTCTGGGGTGTTTTCATGAGGCGGGGGTTTTTAAGGTAATGTCTGTTTTTATGGTGTTGTGCCGCCGGATTCACGCTCTCCGGTTCAATGGCGGGTTGGAGGCAAAATAATCGTTGACGCCGCTGAGTATTGCGCGAGCGATACGATCCTGGTGTGCGGGACTACGCAATAGACGCTCCTCTTCGGGGTTGCTGATAAAAGCGGTTTCGACCAGTATCGATGGGATGTCGGGGGCTTTGAGTACCGCAAAGCCGGCGCGCTCCACGTGGTCCTTGTGCAGGCGGTTGAATTTCCCCAGCTCGGCCAGCACTCGATTGCCGACGTGCATGGCGTCGTTGATTTGCGCGCCTGTGGACAAATCGAGCAGCACCTGCGCGACTTGCTTGTTGTGCGACCCCAGGTTCACGCCGCCTATCAGGTCGGCATCGTTCTCACGTTGCGCCATCCAGCGCGCGGCGGCGCTGGTGGCGCCGTGCTGCGACAGGGCAAATACCGACGATCCGCGTGCGCTGGGTTTGATCCAGGCATCGGCATGGATGGAAATAAACAGATCGGCCTTGACGCGGCGTGATTTCTGCACACGAACATGCAGGGGGACAAAGTAGTCGTTGTCGCGCGTCAGGTAGGCCCGCATATTGGGCTGGGCATCGATCAGCGTTTTGAGGCGCCGCGCAATGCGCAGCACAATATCTTTTTCGTGCGTGCCCGCGCGTCCGGTGGCTCCCGGATCTTCCCCGCCATGCCCGGGGTCGAGCGCAATCAGAAGCGGGCGGTCATTGTCCGGCCGGCTGGCAATGGCGGGAGGCAGTGCGCCGGGTTTCTTTTTGGCCACTTCCGGCGGCAATTGCTGACCTTGAACCGACGGAATAGGGGCTTGGTCGGGCGAGTTTTGAGCCAGGTTTTCAAGCACCTCCGCCAGGGGGTCCTTATCGCCGCCGTTGTCCATGATGGCCATCAAGGGATCCTGGGCCACCTTGGGGTACAGGTCGAGGACCAGGCGGAACTTGTATTCACCCACGGGTTTGAGTGTAAAGACCTGGGGTGCGATAGCCTGCTTCAGGTCGAATACAAGGCGGATCACATCGGGACGGTTTTGAGCGACGCGTACCGAGGAAATATAGGGATCGTTGGGCCGTACCTTGGAAACCAGGTCGTTGATCGCGCGGCTCATCGACAAACCCTGTATATCGACCACCAGCCGATTGGGGTTTTCGAGCGTGAAATGCTCGGCCTTGAGCTCGGTGTCCATTTCCAGCGTGACACGGGTGTATTCGTCGGCGGGCCAGGTGCGTACGGCCAGGATGGTTCCCGCCATGGCCAGGCTTGGAATCACGGGCAGTACGAGCAGTGTGGCGGCGGTCGCTATGAGGCGGCGCCGGGATTGTCCTTTTTGGGAGATCCCGACGGGAGAAGGGCGAGTGTAGTCAGCCATAATTGTCCTCTGTTGCTATATGCGGTCAGACGGGCTGATCGGCCGATTTCTGCGTAGCCGAGGCTGATTTCAAGGTCGGGAGGAGGTAATAACGCGCCTGCTTGCTCTGGCCACTCGATCAACACTACAGCTTCTTTTTGCAAAATATCCCGAAACCCGGCGTCTATCCATTCGCGTGAATCTCTAAATCTATAGAAATCAAGATGATAGAAGTATAAGTTAAAAAGTTTATAGGTTTCAAGTAGCGCGTAGCTCGGACTCTTTATTCTGCCGGTGATTCCAGCCGCTTGTAACAGGGCTCGTGCGAAGCTGGTTTTGCCTGTGCCCAGGTCTCCTTGAAGATGGATGCGGCCGCCCCGATGCTCGGGCCCCAGCGTTTCATCTGTGCCGCACAACAGAGGTGCAAATCGCTTGGCCAGTGCTATTGTGGCTTCTTCATCTTCCAAATACAGTTCAACTGTACTGATTGCATGGTTATCGTGCACGATGGGTATGCCTGTTTCAAAGAGAGCCGATCATCAGCCAAAAGGGAATGGTCAAGGCCGACAGGAGGGTTCCCAGCGACATGATTCCGGCGACCAGTCGCCCGTTTCCGCCCATCCTGGCTGCCAAAACGTGCGCCGAAGAGGCTGTTGGAAGAGCACCAAATAACAACAGTATTTGTCGTTCCGCGGGAGGCATATGCAGCACCCAGCCAATAAAAATGGCCGCTATCGGCGTCAGCAGCAGGCGTACGGCGACCATCCAGCCGATCAGTTTCTCCTGGCCCCGGCCGCTGGACAGCGAAAGCGTAGCGCCGACACACATGAGCCCGACCGCAATCGCGCATGCGCCCAGTCTGCCCAGGGTGACGTCTATCGGCTTGGGAATGGGTACGCCCAGCATATTGGCCAGCAGCCCCAGGACGGTGGCAATGATGAATGGGTTGCGAAGAATTTCCTTGAATACCTTGCCGCCATTTTGCCGTGCCAGGGCATGGACCGCAGCCATATTGCTGAACGGCACGGCAATCCCGACGATGACCGCCATAGTGGTCTGGCCTGCTGCGCCGCCCAGGCCGCCCGCCAGCGAAAGCCCTATGAAGGTGTTGAAACGAAAGGCGCACTGCGTGGCCGACGCGTGCGCGACGGGATCGGGGCGCAGCAGCGGAACAGCAAGCCAGGCCATGGCTACGCCAAAGGCCATCACGCTTATCGTGGCCTGGAATAGCAGAGAGGCGCTGCCCAGGCTGAGGGGCGTCTGTGTGATGGAATGGAATAGCAAAGCTGGGAAAAGTACGAAGTAAACAAGCTTTTCGGCATTCTGGAAGAATTCACGCGAGAAATTCAGCTTGTGAAGCAGGGTCCAGCCCAGCGCAATAAGCAGGAAATCGGGCAGTACAAGCGGGATAACGGACATTGAAAGTGGCGTATCTGATGGGTTCTTAGGGTAATTGCGGCGTATCAATATGCATCAATGATGGTATCCTGCTGCCTTTGCTGCCGGGCGCAAGGCAAGAATTTTAACTGCTCGGCAGAATTATAAATATCTACCTTTAGGAGAGCGTTTAATGACTTTGTATTCCTCGAAATTCGCGGCTTTGGCTATCGTAGCCGGATGCGCCTCGGCATTTGCCGCCCCATCCGTCCATGCCGCTGGTTTCCCCGAACACTCCATACGAGTCATCGTGCCCTTTGCTCCCGGCGGCTCAACCGACATCGTCGCACGAATCGTGTCGCAACGCATGAGCCAGGTGCTGGGCCAACCCATGGTGGTAGAAAACAAGGGCGGCGCGGGCGGCGCAATTGGCGCGACCGAAGCCGCGCGTGCCAAACCCGACGGATACACGCTGTCGATCGCCACCGTGTCGACCATGGCGGTCAACCCTGCCTGCCGTCCCAAGGACCTTACCTACAATCCGCTTACCGACTTCCTGCCCGTCACCAATTTTGCCAATGTGCCGAACGTGATCGAAGTCAATCCGAAATTCCCGGCACAAAACTTCAAGGACTTTGTTGCCGTCCTGAAGAAGAACCCAGGCAAATATTCCTTCGGCAGCTCGGGTACATGCGGTGTTCTGCACCTGTTCGGCGAGGCCTTCAAGATGGCTACCGGTACTGACATCGTTCACGTTCCATACAAAGGTTCGGGCCCGGCTGTAACCGATGCCGTCGGCGGCCAGATCGAAATCCTGTTCGACAACATGCCTTCTTCCATGCCGCAAATCCAGGCAGGCCATTTGCGTGCCCTGGCCGTGGCGTGGCCTGAGCGCCTTACTGCGCTCAAAGATGTGCCGACATTGGCCGAATTGGGCTACCCCCAGTTGAATCAGCCAGCCTGGTACGGCTTGCTGGCTCCCAAGGGAACTCCGGTGGAAATCATCAATAAATTGCATGATGCCGCGGTCGTTGCCCTGAAAGACCCCAAAGTCATCGATGCTCTTGAAAAGCAGGGTGCAAAACCCTCGGGCAATACTCCCGCCGAGTTCGCCAAGGAAATCAAAGAGCAATACGATTGGGCCAAAGGTGTGGTCACCAAAGGCCATATCAGCATGAAGTAACACCTGTGCTGCCTGCGGGCCTTGCAAGATCCGGCGTTTTGGCGCCGATTTCGAGGTCCGGTTTTCAGGCTGCCGACAAGCCCCGCTGGTTTCTTGCCGCGGGGCTTGTTTTTGATGGTCTGTTTGGCACCAGCCCAAGACAGCATGCGCTTCTTGCTATACTTCCGCTTTGCATACGTCTCCATAGTTAAATGGATATAACTTTCCCCTCCTGAAATTTTGGGCACCTGGCAGCGAAAGGGCCAGCGTGAATGCGCTTAACGTCGGTGAACCCCCTGTGCAAACGAGGCAATACCGAGCGAAGCCTGCCATGCAGGAACGTGTAGAGACTCGACAGGCGCAACCTGCGGCCAAGGCCATGGTTAAGATAGAGTCCAGACCACAAACCAGACGGGCGATGAAAATCGTAGTGGTATGAAGGGAAGATTGCAGGTTCGATTCCTGCTGGAGACGCCAGATATCGATGTACAGACATCTGCAACCCTATACGAAACCCGCATGCTTATTGGCATGGCGGGTTTTTTATTGTCTGTGATCGTCTGTTTGAATGGGTAGTCGGTGCTGGCATTTAGACGGTACTTTTGGCGGTATCTTCATATAACAGCCGCTAATAGCCTGTCTGTGTGATGGATGTGATCTGAATTTTGTTATAACAATAAAAATCGTTTTTACATGACATTATTTACGATATTTTCTGGATAATGAAATAATTTTTTGGGTTTTTCACAATTATTGTGATACCAATTTAATTTTTAATTATCTAAAATCTTCCTAAATACCCTTAAATTAGAATTTAATTTTTAAATTAATATATTTTTGAAATAAAAATGCATTAAAAGGCCTTGTTTTTGGTCTTTTAGTTCTGTTAGTATTGTTATAACAAAATAAATGGAATTCCTTTGAAGCCCGACTCCAATCCCGTATTTGATCGCAGTCCAGTACTTGGCAGACTGAGCATTACCGAGGGCAACAACACAGAACATGCTCCTGAGTCTCCTGCGCTCGACCGCGAAGGCAATCTCGAAGATGCCGCATACGAGAACATGCGCGAGGCGCTGATGGAAGGTCGCTTTAAGCCCGGCCAGACCTTCACTATTCGTGGCCTCGCTCAAGTATTCGGCACCAGCGTAATGCCGGTGCGAGACGCTTTGAAACGGCTCGTCGCCGAGCGTGCCCTGACACTGCTGCCGAATCGTTCCGTCATCCTGCCGCTGATGTCGCGCGAACGCTTTCAAGAGATTTTGCAGATTAGGCTCAGTCTCGAAACCATGATCACCGAGCGAGCCGCGTTGCTTATCGGCCCCGACATCATCGAAGCCATGGCTCGCGATCACGAAGACATGTGCCGCGCGGCAGCTTCTGGCGAAAAAGAGCTATACCTCTCCGCTAATCGCCGTTTCCACTTCCGTCTCTATGAATCGGCCAAAAGCCTGGTCATGCTGCCTTTCATCGAGAGCCTGTGGATGCAGATCGGCCCATATCTCAACCAGATATTCAAACCTGGCGAGCGCAGCATCGATATCGCCGACCACCACCATACCGACGTGCTGCGCGCACTGCGGCGCCGCGATGGCGCCGCAGCTGCCCAGGCCATATGGCATGACCTATCCGATGCCGCTGATTCGATTCTCGTCACCAACTTGTTTTCTGAGGATTTGCATGGCTAACATTAAGCCCGAAGGCCGGGTCGCCCTGGTAACCGGAGCCGCGCGCGGAATCGGCGCCGCCACGGCCGTGGCATTGGCTCGGCGCGGTATAGCATCTGTGCTCGCTGTGCGAAAACCCGAAGCGGCTCATGGCACCGCCGACGCCGTCGGAAAATTCGGCATTGCATGCCGGGTCGAAACCTGCGATGTAGCCGACCATGCCTCAGTCAAGCGCTGCATCGCCAGCACGCTTGAGGCCTGGGGTAGGCTCGACATAGTCATCAACAACGCAGGCCAGGTCGAACCTCAGGCGCCACTGGCGCAGACCGACCCCGCCGAATGGGAACAGGCCATTTCGGTCAATCTTGTCGGCCCGTATAACGTCATTCACGCCGCACTGCCCGAATTGCTCCGACGTCAGGGCACCATCGTGAATATTTCGACCGGCGCGGCGCACGCACCCCGCGACGGATGGTCAGCCTACTGCAGTGCGAAAGCCGGGCTTTATATGCTGAGCCGCTCGTTGCTCAATGAATATGGCAAACAGGGCCTTTCGGTCTACAGCCTACAACCGGGGCTGGTCGATACCGAAATGCAAGTGCGCATCCGCAACGTGGGTATCAACGAAATCAGCCGCGTGCCGCGGGAAAAGCTGGCGCCGCCGGAGTTGTCGGCCGGTGTGATCGCGTGGCTTGCCGCGACCTCCCCGCACGACCTGATGGGCAGCGACCTGTCAACTGGCGACTCGACGCTGCTCGAACGCGCTTGTGTCGCGGGCTGACTGAGGCATCGAATCTCCAACTATCGTCAATTTCCCTCACGACAATCTCTTCTGCCGGCAACCTATACAGGACATTTCATGGCTAAAAGACGCAAAGTCATCATCAGTTGCGCCGTCACCGGTTCGATCAATACACCTTCGATGTCGCCCCATCTACCAGTGACCCCGGAGGAAATCGCAGCGGCATCCGTTGGGGCCGCTGCCGCCGGCGCCGCTATCATCCATTTGCATGCGCGTGATCCCATCGACGGGCATCCGGTCCAGGAGCCGGAAATGTTTATGCGCTTCCTGCCAATCATACGCGAGTCGTGCGACGCAGTGGTCAACATCACCACCGGCGGCGCGCCGACAATGACTGTTGAGGAAAGACTGCAGCCCGCTTTGCAGTTGAAACCCGAAGTGGCATCGCTGAACATGGGCTCGATGAATTTCGGCCTGTATGAGGTTCTCGATCGCTACAAGACCTTCAAGCATGATTGGGAACGCCCATATCTGGCCGATAGCGATGATCGCGTCTTCAAAAATACCTTCAGAGATATCGCCTATGTGCTCCAGTCATGCAGCGGCAACGGAACTCGTTTCGAGTTTGAATGCTACGACATCAGCCATCTTTATACGGTCGCGCATTTTCTCGACCGCGGACTGATCAACGGGCCGCTGTTCATCCAATCGGTGTTCGGCATACGCGGCGGCATCGGTCCGCATCCGGAAGATGTGCTGCACATGAAGCGCACTGCGGACCGTCTGTTTGGCGATGAGCTGGTCTGGTCGGTGCTGGGGGCCGGACGCAACCAGATGTTCGTCGCCGCGCAGTCAGCTGTCATGGGGGGCAATGTGCGGGTCGGTCTGGAGGATAGCTTGTGGCTCGGACCTGGCACGCTGGCACAAAGCAATGCCGAACAGGTCTCCAAAATCAGGCGCATCCTGGAAGAACTTGGCCTGTCTATCGCTACGCCCGAAGAGGCACGCGACATGCTGGAACTGAAAGGCGCCAGCCATGTCGCCTTTTGATTGGCCCAACTTTCGGGCCCACCCAACTCACGTAGAAAACGAGGTGTTTTGATGAGCAATAGCAACGTGGCCGACCGCGTCGGCGTCGACAAGATCACCACCTATATCGGTGCCGAAATCTCTGGTGTCGATCTATCCAAGCCGCTCGATGACCCAACCTTCCAGGCCATCCATAATGCGCTAATGGACAATCTGGTCATTTTTTTCCGGGACCAGGTGATGGCTCCGGAACAGCAAAAGGCATTCGGCCGTAGATTCGGCGAACTGCATATCCACCCGGGCGCACCCATTTTGCATGAGGAAGAAGAGGGCCGGCCACGCCTAGGCGAACTGACCCATATTCCCTATGCATATGGCATAGAAGGGCACCCCGAGGTGCTTGCCATCTATGCCGATGAGAACTCCAAGCGCATCGCGGGCGAGGAATGGCATTCCGACGTTTCCTGCGAAGCCGAGCCGCCGATGGGAAGCATCTTGCGTCTTACCCAGGTACCGCCTAGCGGAGGCGACACACTGTTCTCCAGTATGTATGCCGCCTACGATGCGCTGTCCGAGCGTATGAAGGATTTCCTTGGCGGACTTACGGCCTCGCACGATGGCGCAACTTATGGCAAGAATTTCGAAAACCGGGCGGGTAAAACGCATCCGCACGCCGAGCATCCCATCGTTCGCACACATCCCGTGACGGGACGCAAGGCCTTGTTCGTGAACCGAACTTTCACCACACGCATCGTTGAGTTGAACAATGCGGAAAGTGACGCCTTGCTGCAGATGCTGTTCCGCCATTGCGAAAACCCGGTATTCCAGTGCCGTTTCCGCTGGAGACCGAATTCGGTCGCATTCTGGGATAACCGCTGCGCCATGCACAACGCCATGTGGGACTACTACCCGAACCGTCGCCATGGTTATCGCGTGACCATTCAGGGGGATCGCCCGTTCTACAGAGCGTAGAAGATAGAACAGTACAAGGTGCGCACCCTATGGTCAATCCATGTGCCACGGCTGGATTGGAATGCAAGCCACTACTAGTAAAGGTCTGCGCTCGAGACGGGCTTGGTGGCTATAAAAAAGGAGATAAGGCATGAAGAAATCGTTATTCTGTTCCATCGCCACCGCAGCCATAATTGGCGGTGCTTTTGTTCCAGCACACGCCGAAAGCGCCTATCCCGTCAGGCCAATTCGCCTCCTTGTCGGATTTGCGGCGGGCGGTCCGACAGACGTCATAGCCCGAGTCCTGGCCAAGGATATGTCAGTAACCTTGAAACAAAACATTTATGTTGAAAACAAGGTGGGCGCAACGGGCATGATTGCGATCCGGGAGGTAAAAAATGCCGCTCCAGACGGCTACACACTGCTTTTTTCAGCTCCCGGGCTGAATGTCGATCCACTCATCATGGGCAAGAAAGCAGGGTTCGACCCGAAGACTGATTTTGCTCCAATTTCCAATGCCGCCACGCTGCCTATGGTGATAATCAATGCGTATAGTTCGCCGATCAAGACTCTACCGGAGCTGCTCGAGCAAGCGCGCACGAAACCGGGGACAGTCAGTTTTGGCTCTTCAGGCATAGGCGGCCCCGGGCATCTTGCGGGCGAATTGCTTGCCACGCGGGCCAAAGTCAAAATGATGCATGTGCCGTTCAAAGGCAATGGGCCCGCATTATTGGAAGTAATGGCTGGACGGGTGGATTTCATCTTCTACCCGATGCTCGGCATTCCCAGCAATGTTGCCGCCAAGCGTATCAAGATCCTGGCGGTCGGTACCCCAAAAAGGCTTCCTCAGTTCCCCGATGTGCCGACGATGTCGGAAGCGGGCTTTCCTGGTTTTGAGGAAACCGCGCCATGGGTCGGCATGCTCGCTCCGGCCCACACTCCTCCGGCCATTATCAATCGTCTGAACGAGGCCATGGTGAAGGCGCTGGCCAAACCAGATGTGAAGGCGCAGCTGGAAAATCTGGGCGCTGTGATCGTGGGAGATACACCGGCCGAATTCGCTTCCTACCTCAAGCGCGACTATAGCCGTTGGGAAAGCGTCATCAAGGCGGCGGCAATCAAGCCAGAAGACCACTGAGCCCACCTTGTTCCAAACTCCATCCAAGCTGGCCGGTGCTATTGAAATAATCCATGCTGAAAAAAGGAAGCCCACATGAAAACGCAAAGAACCTCTGATTCAACCCCGCTATCCGATGACCATATGGCGCGCGGCGATTGGAATCCGCTATGGGACCAGTTACGCGCGCTTGATCCGGAATTCATGGAGGCCTATCTGGCCCTGCGCAGCGTGCCGATTCGCAACGGTCCGCTGCCAGCCAAGTTCAAAGAGTTGATCCTGGTTGCCATCAATGCGGCAACCACTCACCTGTATGCCCCGGGTGTACGCCGACATATGCGCAATGCATTGAAACTTGGCGCTACGCCGGAGGAAGTGCTGGAAGTGATCCAGTTAACCACTTTGCTGGGCGTCCATTCTTGTAATCTGGCCATTCCAATCCTGATGGAAGAAGTAGCCAGCAATTCAAAAGAAAATAGATAAAACATAGCGCTATATAGTAGCCAGGAGACATATCATGACTGTCCGCCGTACTTTGCTGAAATCAGCCGTATTCTTTTTTGCCTTCCCTGCTCTGGCGCTTGCGGGGAACCCGGAGCCGAGCTATCCGTCGCGGTCCGTCACCATCATCGTGCCTTTCGCGCCGGGGCAATCCGGCGATATTCTTGCCCGCGTGCTTGGCGAATGGCTGGGCAAACTGTGGGGCAAGCCTGTGCTGGTCGAGAACAAGGGCGGCGTGGGCGGCTCAATCGGCAGCATAGCCGCAGCGCATGCCGCAGCCGATGGCTATACCTTATTGATGGGCTCCACAGGCCCGACCGTGATCTCGCCGCAGCTGTTGAAAAGCGCCCACTACGATTCACGCAAGGACTTCACGCCTATCATCGCCGTAGCGGGTGTACCGCAGATGATGCTGGTTGCCGCCAAGTCGAAATACAAAACCATGCAGGATGTGATTGATGATGCAAAGAAAAATCCCGGCAAGCTCAGCTACGGCTCAGGAGGCAACGGCTCGCTGGCACAATTGACCATGGAAATTTTCAAGCATCGCGCCGGGGTTGATATTACCCATATTCCATACAAAGGTGCGGCCCCGGCTTATACCGATCTGCTCGCCGGGCGCCTTCAAGTTATGTTCGATACCACTCCAGCCGCGATCGGCTTTGTCAAATCTGGGCAACTGCGATTTTTGGCCGCATCGACGTCGAAGCGGACACCTGCGGCTCCGGATGTTCCAACAGTCAGCGAAGCCGGCCTGCCCGGTTTCAATGTGCTCGGATGGCTAGGAATTCTGGCGCCCGCCGGTTTAAAGCCGGAACTACAGCAGCGGCTGAATCATGATTTCCAGAAGGCGCTGGATGATCCGGGGGTCAGGCAGAGGCTGCACACTCTGGGGATGACACCGATAGGAGGCAGCGCGAACGAGTTCAAGAAGTTTATCGATGATGAATATGAGAAGTTTGGCAGTGCGATCAAGGCTGCGAACATACGACTCGAGTAATGTGGCAATTGGGTGAGCGTTTATCGGCTCGATCAGTTCAGGGGCTGCCGAAAAACTCGCCCGGCGTCGCGGCTAAGTGCTCGCGAAAAGATGCCATGCCATTTACGGATGAGGGCATGCGCACGACGTGCAGATCGTGGAATATTACTGAGGGAGTTGATGATGGTTCGTGAAATTGCTTCAGTGACCCCGGGGAGCTGTTGCAAGAAGAGTTTTTGACTCCGATGGGCATCAGTCAGTACCAACTGGCCAAAGAGATTGGCGTGTCGGCGCGGCGCATGACACAGAGATCGCCAAGGACGCGCTGGCCGATGTGCTGGCCAAGATTCGACCGCTGGAGCATGCCTAAGCAAAGAAAGACCCGCCGGAGCGGGTGTCGGTTTGATTATGGTTGCAATTGGCTATAAGCATAATTGAGTTAATCGAAGAACGTTTAGACGGCCGCACATTGCCTCGAGTAAACTAGCGCTTCTGCTTTCCGAGGAGCTCGCATGAAAAAGACAGGATGGTTCGAGGCGCAAGAGAAACCTTGCCATGTGGGCTTTTATGAAGCCAAATATCCGGATGGGCGCGTCAAGCGCATCCGGTTTTCCAAAAATAAATGGGCGAGTAGCGGATTCACGCATTGGCGCGGCCGAACAGTGATATTGGCTGATGAAAAAAGAGATGAACTTCGGGCGCGATTGAGCCCAGCCCCGGACTCGGTACGATCCAAAAAGGTTGCCAGCGCTGCTAAACGGCTGGCCCGCCATTACGTAGGAATTGAAAGCAAGGGTATTGATGTTGTCTTTTTCTATCAAATAGCCCTGGCGCGAGGCGCAAAATTATTGCTTGCGGACAAAAAGGCGCTTAAGCGAGCGGTGGAAAAGCTTACAAGTAATGACAGAATGAACGTAGAGAAAAAATTAAGCGGGCTAGGTATAAGTTCGTTGAAAGCATCTTAAAACCAATTCATAGTTCGCCGTCTGCCGGCTTGGCCTACGGATGCCAGGTTGCCCGTGCCTTGATAAGCCGCTGTGCCGCCCCATCACTTTCATAGCTCAGCGCGGCCGACAGTGCTTGGGCTGCACGCTTAAGCTGTGGCGCAAAGCCGGCAAGCTTGGTCTCGACGCCGGCTTCCGCCGGCGCGCCTATGCATAGTGCCCCGATTATCCGCCACCGACTCCCAAAAACGGGTACTCCAATACTTGCGGAGGTCACTTTCGCCTCGCCGACGGTGACGTGATAGCCACGAGCCCGGATCTCGTCATAAAGCTTTCCCTGCTGTCCCGCCGCGGCGAGTATCACTTTTCCCGCCGCGCCCCGATCCAGCGGCATTGATTCACCCACTGTCGCACGATTATGTTGAGCGTCCGGATACTGAACCTTGACCAATCGAATGCGCCGGCCGCCGTCTCGCACGAAGAAGGAAGTGTCCTCTCCAATTGAGTCGGAAAGCCTGCGCAGCGCAGGCTCGATGTTTTCTCGAATGTCGAATGCTATTTGATAGCGGGCGCCAAGCGATGCCGTGGCTGGACCCAGCCGCCACTGTGCGTTGTCGTTCTGGACGGCATAGCCGCTGGACTCCAGGGTTTTGAGCAGCCGTAGCGTTGTTGATTTCGCAAGCCTGACCCGCCGTGCAATTTCGCTTAGCCCGAGATGAGGTTCTTCCATCGTGAAAATATCGAGGATGGCCAGAGCGCGTGTTGCGGCAGTAACCAGGGTTGATTCAGGGTTTGCACTCATTTCCAGATACCTATCGGTCCATCAGACGGAACGATATTGTAATGCCTTGGCCTCGGCCCTAAGCTTCGTTTTCAGAGCAAGGGTCGGAAGGATTGCTTGCTTTAAAGAGCCTGGCATCAAGGTTTAATTATCAAGGAGACAATATGAATCGACGTTTTGTACGACTGGCGCTTGCCGCCGTTGGGCTTTGGGGGGCCCTTATTGGTACCGCGGCTGCCAAATATCCGGACAAACCCCTGCGTATGATTGTTCCCTATGCCGCGGGCGGCGGAGTGGACAATATAACGCGAGTCGTGGCCAAAGGACTGGGCACTCGACTTGATCAGTCTATTGTCGTGGATAATCGCCCCGGTGCAAGTGCGAATATCGGCGCCAATATGGTTGCCAAGGCCTCTGCGGATGGCTACACCTTGCTGATCGGCGCCACGTTTCTTGCGTTCAACCGGGCTACGACGACAAACTTGCCCTATGACGCGGCCAAGGATCTCATCCCAGTGGCGCGTTTGGGCAAAGCGCCTTTTGTGCTCGTAGTTCCTGCTGTCTTGCCGATCAAGACGGTGGCGGAACTCGTGGCATATATGAAAGCGAATCCGAACAAAGCCTCGTATGGCGCTGTGGGCGCCGGTTCTCCGACGAACTTGATTTTCCCGAAGAATACGAACACCCAGCCCATTCAGATTCTTTACAAGGGAGGTGCTGCCGCCATGCCTGACCTGATCGCGGGCCGGCTTACTTTCATGATTCAAACCGCGAGCGAGGTGTTGCCGCTTATCCGCAGCGGGAAGCTGCGCGCCTTGGCTGTTACTGGTTTGACGCGCTTCAATCAACTTCCCGACGTTCCGACCATGAAGGAGGCGGGTGTTCCCGATCTGGAGAGCACGGGCTGGTGGGGTGTGTTTGCTCCCGCGAAGACGCCCGCGGCTATCGTTAAACGGCTTTCAGACGAGGTTCAACTCGTCATGAAGCAGCCAGATGTGATTGCCGCCCTGTACAAGATGGGCATTGAATCCGCGCCTATGCCGAGCTCTGAATTCCGGCCATTTTTTGATCAGGAATTAAAGAGTTACGCCGATGTCGCACGCCAGTTCAACCTGACGGTCAATTAGCGGCATTCATTCTCCGGGGCTCTCAGGAACCCCAGTCCTTTATTAAGGAATTCTCATGCAGGCAGGTTTTCAGGTTCTTAAGCGTCGTAGCGCTGTTGGTAGCGAGTGGGCAGACAAATTTTCCGCGATTCCTGTGGCTAATATTAGCGATTCGATGTCACGCTTGAATTCCGGTGGTGCTGCGCTGCGCCCGCTCCATGCCGGTGGAGTGCTGTGCGGGCCGGCATTGACGGTAAAGAGCTGCCCCGGCGACAACCTGATGACACACATGGCGTTGAACCTGGCTGTGGCAGGTGATGTGATTGTCGTGGATGCGGGCGGCGACCTGAGCAACGCGATCATTGGAGAGCGGATGCTTGCATACTGCATCGCCAAGAAGTTTGCAGGCATTGTCATCAATGGCGCAGTACGTGACTTCGGCTGGATTCGCCGCCAGAGTTTCCCTGTGTATGCTTGCGGCATTACCCATCAAGGCCCCTACAAGAATGGGCCGGGTGAAATCAACACCCCGGTTTCGATCGGTGGAATGGTGGTCGTCCCTGGAGATCTGATGGTGGGCGACGACGACGGGCTGATCTGCATCCCACAGGCGAATGTGGCGGATGTCTACGCCAAGTCAGCCGCCAAGTTCGAACACGAGAGTCGAACTTTCGCCGCCATCGGGCAAGGGGATAACAATGCCGATGGCTATCGTGCCCAGCTCATGAAACTCGGGTGCTATTTTGAGGAGTAGGGCTCTGGTGGAGCAAGCGCGTCAGGCGCTCTGAAAATGCGCGACTGCGTACAAACTACATGGCATCCAGCCACCCGTTTCAGGACATAGATAAACATGATCATAGATTGCCACGGCCACTACACTACCGCCCCTGCGGCGCTGAAAGACTACCGGGCCCGCCAGACTGCCGCATTTGATGTGGGCCAAGTACTTGCGCCCGATTTTACGATCAGCGACGATGAAATCCGAGAATCCCTGGAAAAAAACCAGTTGCGCATTCAGCGCGAGCGCGGCGTGGATGTCACGCTGTTCTCTCCTATTGCCGGCGCCATGGCACACCATGTCGGGGACGCGGCGACCAGCCAGCACTGGACGCGCGCCTGCAATGACCTGATTCACCGGGCGGTGGAACTGTATCCCGACCAGCTCGTGGGGGTATGCCAATTGCCTCAATCGCCGGGCGTCGGCCCGGCAAACTGCATTGAGGAACTGGTACGTTGCGTGGAGGAGCTGGGTTTTGTTGGCTGCAACCTGAATCCCGATCCAACCGATGGGTATTGGACTGATCCGCCCCTGACTCAACGACATTGGTATCCGCTGTTCGAGAAGCTGGTGGAACTCGACGTACCCGCAATGATTCACGTAAGCTGCTCATGCAATCCCAATTTCCATCACACGGGAGCACACTATCTGAACGGCGATACCACGGCATTCATGCAGTTTCTACTGTCGGATATTTTCAAGGATTTTCCGACATTGCGATTCATAATCCCTCATGGCGGCGGCGCGGTACCCTATCACTGGGGGCGCTATCGTGGCCTGGCGCAGCAACTCAATCGACCGCTCCTGGAAGAGATGATGAGTAATGTGTTCTTTGACACCTGCGTGTATCATCGGCCCGGCATCGAGCTGCTGCTTGATGTGGTGCCGGCCGACAATGTGCTGTTTGCCTCCGAGATCATTGGTGCAGTTAAGGGTATAGACCCGCGCACGGGATATCACTATGACGATACCAAACGGTATATCGATGCGGTGACTTGGCTGGCACCGGAACATCGCTCCAAGGTCCTGGGTGGGAATGCATTGCGGGTCTATCCGCGCCTGGCGCAACGTTTGCGCGCGCGCGGACTTTTAAGCGCCCCGTCGCAAAGCTAATTCTTTAATCAATATTTGCCTATTAAAATAGGTAATTTGCTAAATATCCTACTTTAATAGTATTTCCTATTGATTTTAAGCGCCTGCTAATGTAGGATATTTAATAATTATCCTATTTTATCAGACATGACCACGCTTCTTCAGCTTTCCATCTGGCTTCGCCAACAGTTGTCGCGCTATGGCGGCACGCAAGAGTCTTTGCGTCTCGATGCAGGCATCTCGCGTCAGACGCTGACTAATGTACTGAGCGGCGCCGTTGATTACAAGGTGACGACGCTGCTTGCCGTTGCCGACCGGCTTGGCCTCGATGTGGTGCTGGTGCCCAAGGGCGCCGCCGCGGGCCTTCAACTCACCCCGCCCGATGCCTCGCCGCTTGTGAAGACCGGTGTTCAGGCTGCTCTTGAAAAGCTTCGCGCCGGTGCGGGCCACCAGGAGAATGGGTCGTGAATGTCAAAGCCTTGGAAATCCGTATTGGCGCCCTGCGGGTAGGCGTGCTTTTTCAGTATGCGCAGGAAGGGGCTCCAGTGGTCAATAGGTTTGTGGCAGATCCGGTGTTTATCGAGACTCGCGAACCGCCGCTGGTGTCATTAGCGTATCTGGCGGCAACCCCCCAGGAACAGCCGCTCCTTTGGCGCGATTATCGCAGCGCGCGATTCAACGGACAGCTCTCGAAAGATGGGCGCTCCTGGCTTTTGCCGGCATTTTTTCAGAATCTGCTGCCCGAAGGCGTGTTTCGCGACCAGATTGCGAAACTTCGTCATTGTGAAAAAGATGATCACTTCGAACTGCTGGCGGCCTGCGGCAAGGATTTGCCCGGCAATGTCTACGCCTTGCCTACGCAAATGAGCCGCGAGGAACTGGGGCACTATGTCACGCAAGACGCCGATGCGCTGGAGATGACCGTGACGGCCGACCCTCTGGAAGAAGGTGTATCGCTTTCCGGGGTGCAGCCCAAGCTGGGGGTCATCAAGGACGGCGACCGGTATGTGGGGCGCACCAAAGACCAGGACACTCACATTATCGCCAAACTGCCGGTGGTGGCTTATCCTTTGCTGCCCGAGGTTGAAGACCTCTCCCTGCGATTGGCCGCGGCAGCCGGTGTTCGTGTGTGCGACGCGTACCTGGAACCGCTGGGCCGGCTGGCCGCTCAACATCATTACGATCTGGGCGAGCCCGACAAAAAAACGAATTTTCTGGCAGTCGTGCGTTATGACCGCCAGCCGGGTGCGCGAACGCATTGCGAGGACTTCGCCCAAATACTGGGGGTCATGCCGGAGGACAAGTATTCGCTCGATTACTCCTATCTGGATATCGGCGCCACGTTTCTCGCCTATCCGAGTCTGGGCGAGGCGGCGGTGCACGAGCTGTTGCGCCGCATAGTGGTCAACGAGATGCTGGGCAATCCGGATATGCATCTGAAAAACGTGGGGCTATGGTACCCGGACGGGAAAACCCCTGAATTACCCCCGGCCTACGACATAGTGGCGCACATCGTGTACACCCCGCTTCAGGGGCATGGCCTGCGTATACTGCCGGCAGACTACGCCGCTCAGCTGCCAAAAAAGGATCAGGCCGCCACCCCCCCACGCAAGCTGGCCATGTCGCCAGCCGTGTTGCGCAAATTTTGCGACGCACTGGGGATTGCGGAAAAGCCCGCCGCAACGGCGGTGGCCAATTGCGTCAAACAAGCGTACGAGACATGGCCCGCGCTGATCGACGCTTCTTTATTGACGTTAATGCAGAAAGAAAAATTGGCTTCTCATTTCAGAGCGCACCCTCTTGTGGCCGGGTTGTTTCGCCGTAGGTATTCTTGACCCGTCTGGATACCAGCAAATAGCAAGTCCAGGTGGCTGCGAAGAGGGTGGTGGCGGCCAACGATGAGTAGTCTTGTTCCAGCAAATACTCGCCAAAATACGAATTCGCCATGGCCAGCTCCGCACTGGCGGATACAGGGCCCGCAATCCACAGCGCGGCAATAACTGCCTTTATGGTGCTTGCAGTTTCGCGCCTGACGAGCAGGAATACACAGGCGAGCAGCAATAATGTTTCAAACCAGGCCATGCTCATGGCGTAGCGCATGTATTCGTGATATTTGGGATTGCCCAGCGCGGAGGGGACAAGCGTCTCTATTTGACCTTTGACACGATAGAATTCGCCGAGCTCTTGCGCGCCCCAAAAGATCAAAAAAACAGACAATACGATCAACCATCCGCCATAGCCGGCAATGGCCGCTCTTTGGCCAGGATTCTTTTTATCGGCCGATCTGGCGTTCAGGACACCCAGGCCGGCGACGGCGATAAAAACAACAAAATGCCAAATATTCCACGTTCCCATTTCATCCTCTTTCACTATGAAACCAAGTAATTTGCCCTAAGGCTTATTTTGTATCGACGGATTGCCAGTATTTGAATGGGCTCCTGCCGCAGGCGATTCGCCGTACGAGTCGCCGGATTGGCCATGTTGGTACGTTGGCGAATTGCCGTATTTGTCGCGCTGGCCGTTGGGCTTGTCGGTAGGCGTGCGGTCGTGCCTGTCTTGCAGAGAGTCATAGTTGGGCAGGCGGATCGGGCCGGGATTGCTATCCATTGGCGGCTGCCCGTAGCCGCCATGGTTATCGGAGTAGTTTGGAAGCCGGAGTTGCCCTATTGCAGGGACGGTCATGGCCAGGGTCGCCAGGGCAAGCAGCAATTGAGCGATAGTTTTCATTTTTTCGTTTCTTTTTATGGCAAGGGCCGTAACGTTGGTACTTTATTACGAATTATGTGCATGTGTTTGTAATGCTGTCTGGAAAAAGTATCAAGCTATTTGATAGCCTTGGGCATGCCGGCAGGCAAATTCTTTTCCGGTACATGGTTTACAAGGAGTTCACCGCCACGATTTTGGTGTGCGTCATGCAGTGTGCGTTGATTTTGTATAAAAAAACGAAATAGCCTATGCCCAGGGTAACGATACTGATCAGGATCCAGAGCAGGATGTTGCCTATGATGCTGGTCAGGTCGATAGTGCAGACCAGGCGGCCGATTTTTTTCCCGGCTCCGTCGTAGGCGTATGTTTTTCCGATGATGAACTTCTGCATATAGTAGGGAAAAACGAACAGGGCGATGCCGAACGTTACAAGGGTCAAAACAATCCATATGATCAGATGCCCGATGACGTCCATGAAGCCCAATTCCGACTTCAGTTGCAGATTCTGGAATCCATGGGCTACCGGGGATTTTGGTGCGTCATGCGGCTGTGCGCTTGGCGCCTTGGGTGCCGCCGCGTCGAAGTGCTGTTGGTAGGACATGGGTGAAGCCTCTTGAAGAAAAGTTTATGCATAGTGAGATGCCCGTGCGTGGGTGTGCTCTCTGGGCCGGGATGTGTTACGGTGGTCGGCAGGTCATCAACAGGAGGCCGCCATGAAGCAGCTCATGCTATACCGGCAGATCAATCAGCGCCGTATGAGTGCATTTTATCTTTCACCGCAACACGGCAGTGAAGCGAAGCCGTTCTCGCAGGACCAGCTTGTTCTCGACACGCATGTCCCCACCGAAGACCGCCCTCGATCATTGCGGGAAATGTTCGCGGATATTGAATACGACAATGAGGATGACGGCCTTTAAGCCATTGATGTGGCCAAGAGCCACACCATATATTGCTTTGAGGAACCTTGACAAGGTGGTGCATGATGGTTGTGGCCTGTTGCTACATCTTGGCAAATGCTGTTTTCAAATAGTCGACAAACACGCGTACTGCTCGCGGCACATAGGCGCTGTAGGGGCGTATGGCGTAAATGGCATCGCCAAATACGCCTACTGGCTTCCAGTCGGGCAATAAATGAGTCAGGCGCCGCGCGGCCAGGTCTTGCAGCGCGCTGAAGTCGGGCAGCAGTGCGATGCCCTGGCCGGCCAATACGATTTCACGCAGTGCTTCGCTGTTGTTGGCGCAAAAATTGCCGCGTATTGCCACGCTGCGTCGCTCTTTTTTGCGTTGGCCCGACTCGAAAAGCCATGTTGGCGATGTCGCCGCACGTAGATAATACAGGCAGTTATGGCTGCTCAGGTCTTCCGGTTTTTTGGGTGTACCTTGTTTTTTCAGGTAAGCCGGGGTTGCCACCAACAGGGTTCTTGAAGGCCGCAATAGCCATGCCACGTGGGTTTCAGGCACATTGGTGGTGTGGCGTATGGCTAAGTCGAAACCTTCTTGCGTCAGCGAGCTCAGGTGATCGGACAGTTCGATTTCCAGGCGTATGTCCGGGTAATCTTGCAGGAATGCATTGATCAGGGGAATGATTTTCTGCCTTCCCAATGCTACAGGCGCGGTAATACGCACGACACCGCTAGGCACGTCGGCCAGGTCTTTGATGCTGGCGAAGCCTTGTTCGATGGCGTCGAAACTGTGCCGTGTGTTCTTCACCAGCGCTTCGCCGGGTTCGGTGAGCCGCACGCTGCGCGTGGTGCGGCGTACCAGCGCAACGCCGGCAAATTGCTCCAGTTCCGCAATGCGCAGGCTGACCGCAGCTTTGCTGACGCCGAGGCGTTTTGCCGTGGCGGTATAGCTGCCGGTGGTTGACAGCATGGTCAGCCAGTAAATGTGCGACCACATCAGTTCGTTTTTATGTTCTTTCATATATGTATTGTCTATTATTTTAAACAATGAATCCAGTAATCTGGCCTTGTTTGGGTGTAATGATCTGCCTATACTTGGCTCATCACTACCCCTACATCCATGGAAAACCTGTGAGCACTCCCCAAGCCTATACCGATCGAAATGATGTCGTGAATTTTATAAATGGCGCTGCCGTTGCCGGCACCAGCCAGCGCAAGCAGGACGTATTCAACCCGTCCACAGGCGCGGTGGCCCGCCAGCTTGTGTTGTCCTCGACAGACGATGTCGCCGCCGCGGTGGCAGCCGCCAAGGCCGCGTCACAGGGCTGGGCGAATACGCCTCCGGTCCGCCGCGCGCGCATCATGAATAAATTCCTCAACTTGATGAATGAGCACACCGATGCGTTGGCCGCCATGATTACGGCCGAGCACGGCAAGGTATTCACCGATGCGCAGGGCGAAGTGGCTCGAGGCATCGACATTATCGAGTTTGCCTGCGGCATTCCGCAGTTGTTGAAAGGAGACTACACCGAACAAGTCTCCAACGGCATCGATAACTGGACCATGCGCCAGCCTTTGGGCGTGGTCGCCGGCATTACGCCTTTCAATTTTCCATGCATGGTGCCTTGCTGGATGTTTCCGGTTGCCATTGCAGCGGGCAACACTTTTGTTCTGAAGCCCAGCGAGCGCGATCCAAGCGCTTCCCTTTATATGGCCAGGCTGCTGAAAGAAGCCGGTCTGCCCGATGGTGTCTTTAACGTCGTGCAGGGCGATAAGGCCGCGGTGGATGCCTTGCTGGAACATCCCGATGTTGCGGCAATCAGCTTCGTGGGTTCGACGCCGATCGCCCATTACATTCATGAACGCGGCGCGCATTTCGGCAAGCGCGTGCAGGCACTGGGCGGTGCCAAGAACCATATGGTCGTCATGCCCGATGCCGATATCCCGCGTACGGTAGATGCTCTTGTTGGTGCGGCTTACGGGTCGGCCGGTGAACGCTGCATGGCGATTTCCGTTGCGGTTATGGTGGGCGATGTGGGAAAGAAAATCATGCCTTTGCTCGAAGAGCGCGCCAAAACATTGAAGATAAAAGACGGCATGAACCTCGACGCTGAAATGGGCCCGGTGGTTACCCGGCAAGCCAAGGAGCGCATCGAGGGCTATATCGAAGCCGGCGTGAAGCAAGGCGCCAGGCTGGTGGTCGATGGCCGGGGCCATAAAGTAAACGGTCACGAAAACGGTTTCTATGTGGGCGGCACATTGTTCGATGACGTAACGCCCGACATGACGATTTATAAAGAAGAGATCTTCGGGCCTGTCCTGGCGTGCGTGCACGTGCACGATTTTGGCGAAGCGGTCGATCTCATCAATAAACATGAATTCGGCAACGGGGTTTCATGCTTTACCAGCGACGGTCATATTGCCCGCGAGTTTGCGCGCCGTATTCAGGTTGGCATGGTGGGCATCAACGTGCCTATTCCGGTTCCCATGTCATGGCACGGTTTTGGCGGCTGGAAGCGCAGTCTGTTTGGCGACACGCATGCCTTTGGCGAAGAGGGCGTCCGCTTTTATACCAAGCAGAAGTCGGTCATGCAGCGCTGGCCCGAAAATATCGACAAAGGCAACGAGTTCGTGATGCCGACGGTATAGCATCGGATCCGGGTTGTTCTGCGGTATGGGGCTTCGGCCCCATTTTTGTTTGGGCCGGGCACAAATGAAAGTAAATGTAATTTAATTTGCCGTAAACCGAGACTTTCCTTAGGATTCTATAAATATTTTAAAAATAAAAGTTCGCAATACGAATATTTAGGAGTTCATGGAGATGAAAATAACGATCCGCCTCTTGGTTTCTTCAGTAATAAAATAAAAATTCGTAATCCGAATAAAAGGAAACCGCTGTGAAATCGACCAAACCCGGGGCGCTTAAGGCTGACGACGATCGTTCCTCGTCGAAGAATACGGTTATGTCGCTCGCCAAAGGCTTCAAGATTCTTGAGGCCTTCACCGCCGCTCAACCTGATCTGACCATGGCCGAGGTAGCCAGGCGGGCAGGTATCGATAACGCCACGGCATTCCGTTTTTTAAATACGCTGGTCAATCTGGGTTATGTAGAAAAGGTTGCCGATACCCGCTTGTTCCGCTTGTCATTCAAGGTGTTGGACCTGGGTTTCAATGCTATTGCGCATTCCGACTTGCGCACCAATGCCCGTCCGATCCTGAGGAGCCTGGTTGGCGAGGTGCGCGAGGTTGCCTCCATAGGCGTGCTTGAGGGCTCCGAGGTGCTTTATGCGGAGCGCGTCCAGGCGGGGCTTACCCGGCTGGGTGTCGATATACGGATAGGTAGCCGGGTTCCCGTTTATTCCTCGGCGATAGGTCATGCCATTCTGGCGTGGTGCCCAAGGGAATTTCAAATTCAAGTCCTTGAAGGGGCGCCAAGAAAACAGCTTACGACAACCACATTGGTTGACCTGGGCGAATTGATACGGCGCCTCGAAGAAGTCAGGAAGCAGGGCTATGCCGTGTCCAATCAGGAAACCGTGTCTGGCCTGTATGTCGTGGCGGCGCCGATTCTGGATATCGATGGCGTGCCCCTGGCCGCATTGAGCGTGGCGACACCTGCCTTTAACACGACCCTGAGCCAATTCAAGAGCGACGCAATCGGCCCGGTGACGGATGCGGCGAAAAAATTATCGAAAGCATTGCAAACCAATGGCGGTTTTACCTTGTCGAGTCACGCATAAGCGCAAGACAAAGCCGGCCGAATCAGGATTTAAAAAGGAGACATCGTGTCAAACGTAAATTTTCACGGAATTATTCCGGCCATTGCGGTTCCATTCAACGACGATTTCAGCATTGACGAGCCCGAGCTGCGTCGTTTTGCGCGCTGGCTCGCCCAGCAAAAAGGCGTCACGGCGCTGATGACCAATGGCCACACGGGCGAGGTGTTTTCCTTGACTGCCCGCGAACGGGCGCAAGTAACCCGGATTACGGCCGATGCGGTCAAAGATATATGTCCCGTCGTTTCTTCTATCGTCTGCGAAGGAATCAGCGAGGCCAAGGAACATGTGGCGATGGCGAAAGAGGCAGGCGCGCAGGCCCTGGATGTCATGCCGCCTCATCACTGGTTGCGCTTCGGCTTCAAACCCGAACATTGCATCGACTATTTCACGGCGATCGGCGAGGCCAGCGGGCTTCCGCTGGTTGCCCATATCTACCCGGCCTGGACTCGCGCCTCCTTCCCCAGCGCGTTGTTGGCGGAATTGGCAAAGCTTCCGTATGTTCACGCGTTCAAGATTGGAACGCGCGAAATGAATAAGTATGCCCGCGATTTGAAGGCAATCAGGGAAGCCGATGCTTCCAAGGCACTTTTGACATGCCATGACGAATATCTTCTGGCTTCGATGGTTCAGGGTATAGACGGTGCTCTGGTCGGCTTTGCGTCGTTGGTGCCAGGCCTTATCTATGAGTTATTGCAGGCGGTGAAAAAAGGCGATCTTACTGAAGCGATGAAAGTGCAGGCGCTGATCGATCCCTTGAAAGATGCCGTGTACGGTGCGGGAGAACCTACCGGCGAGGCGCATGGCCGCATGAAATCGGCCATGGCGCGAGCCGGGATCATACGCAGCGACACGGTCAGACCGCCTACCCATTCTCCGTCTGTGGCCGAAATGAAGGCCATCGATGCCGCACTGTTGAACGCGGGGCTGTTAAAGAAAAATGCCGCGTGATTTTCAGCTCTGGTATGGCTGATCGGGCTGGCTGATGGAAAGTCCGAGTATGCCGATTGATAAGATTGGAGACATAAATGGCTGTTCTAATGGAGGCGCCCCAGCAAAGCGCAACAGCGGATCGATCCGCGGCTGACCCGATTATCGAGATCAGGAATTTAAGCAAAACATACTATACGCAGTCGGGCGATGTAAAAGCCTTGAACAACATTTCCCTGAATATTGCCAGCGGCGAATTCGTCACGATTGTCGGTCCTTCGGGTTGCGGGAAAAGTACATTGCTGCGCATGCTGGCGGGGCTTGAGGATTGCGAGGAGGGGGTTCTCGCCCTGGACGGAAAACAAATCAAGGGCTCGTCGCATGATGTCGGCGTTGTGTTCCAGGCGGCCAATCTGCTGCCCTGGTTCACGGTGCGGCAGAATGTGCTGCTGCCTACGCGGGTTGGGAAGCGGGGCAGCGAGGGCTATACCGACGTCGATGAGCTATTGGAAATGACAGGCCTGGCCGATTTCGGCAATAAATATCCCTATGAGTTGTCGGGCGGGATGCAGCAGCGCGCGGGTATTTGCCGGGCTCTTGTGCGCAATCCCCGGATATTGTTGATGGACGAGCCTTTCGGTGCCCTGGATGCATTGACACGCGAGCGCATGAACCTCGAGCTCCAGCGTATTTGGCGGGCAAGCAATAAAACGGTCATCCTGATTACCCACAGCATTTCAGAGGCAGTGTTTCTTGGCGATCGGGTCATTGTGATGTCGTCGCGGCCAGGCACCATACTGCAAGATTTGAAAGTCGATATCGACCGCCCAAGGGCCTTCGACACCATCCTCAACTACCCGAGCTATGCGGAATTATCGCGCGAAATTCGCGGGCTCCTGAATGCCGAAGGAGGTATCGAATGAATACGGCTCTATCTCAATCCGGCGCCCATTCAGCGTCTCCGGTTCTGTCCATGACTCAAGGCCGCGATATGGCTCCAGCTTCAAGCAAAAATACGGCTGTCGGTGTGCAGAAACGTCGTAAACAGAAAGGCATAAACGGTCCGCTCATAACGACTATTGGCCTGATCGTGATAATAATTATTTGGGATCTGAGTGTGCGTTTTTTGCATGTTCCCAAATATATTCTCCCTTCTCCCGAGTCGGTCGCCTATGCCTTGTGGTCGGGCCTGGCTGTGTCGGTTACCAACCCGGTGGGCTTCTACGTACCCTTGTGGAGTACCTTTTCGAACGCGGCCATAGGGTTCTTTTTCGGAACGGCGGCGGGCTTGGTTCTGGGTTCGTTGATGGCTGAAAGCCGCACCGTTGAAAAACTGGTGATGCCATACGCCTTTGCCCTGCAGAGCTTGCCGAAAGTAGCCATTGCGCCGCTTGTGGTGATTTGGCTTGGGTTCGGCGACGGTTCGAAAATCGCCATTGCCGCGCTGCTGGCTTTCTTCCCTATCCTGATCAACAGCTTTACCGGTTTGCGTTCAACAGAACCGGAGCGGATCGACCTGATGAAATCCCTGTCCGCATCGGCCTTTGAAACATACCGGTTGGTGAAACTGCCCAATGCCGCGCCCTATATTTTTGCGGGACTGGACATGGCTGTGGTGTATGCCTTGCTGGGCACTATCGTGGCCGAATTCCTGGGCGCTCAACAAGGGATGGGTGTTGTCATTACACAGGCCCAGGCCGTGACCGATGTGGCCGGTGTTTTTGCCGCACTGATCATTCTGGGAGCGATGGGCATTGGATTGCATGCCCTGGTGCATGGAGCGGAAAAACGCATTGTCCACTGGACAGAACGCAACAAAAACTAAAGTGTATTTAAAGGAGAGAGACATGAAAATTTCACGTAGAGAGTTTGTGATGGCGTCGGGGGCATTTGCCGCCAGTTTGGCGGTAAGCCCGAAAATAGCGCTGGCCGCGGCAGATTTACCGAAATTGAAGTTGGGTGTGGGTTTGAAAGCCATGAGTCCGATCGTGATTAATCTGGTCATAGGCGAAGTGCTTGGCTATAACAAGGCCGAAGGCTTTTCGGTTGTCGCTCAGGTATTGGGATCGAATGCGAACGTCCAGGTCGCGGTCGATCGCGGCGAAGTTGATTTCGGCGTTGGCGTGCCTTCGTTCGGCCTGCCGGTATTGGCGCAAGGAGAATGGAAAAAATCCATCAACTTTTATGAATACACCTATCCGTATAAATGGGATATCGCGGTCCTGCCGAAATCCACCATCAACAGCTACGAAGATCTGAAAGGCAAGCGAATAGGTGTGTCTGGGTTCGGCGCTACCGATTATCCCGTCACCAAGAACGTTCTGCAGTCGCTTGGCTTCGACCCCGACAAAGACTTCAAATGGGTTGCCGTGGGCGGCGGCGTGCCCGCGGGTGTCGCCCTGGAGCGCGGCCAAATCGATGCACTGGCCTACTATGACGTGGGATTCGGCCTGATCGAAGCCGCGGGCCTGCCGTTCAGGCTGGTGCCGCGTCCACCCAAGCTGCCGCTGATCGGCGGACAATTCCTGGAAACTCAGGTGGATCGGCTGCGAAAGAACAAGGCCCAGGTCATTGGTTTGGGCCGTGCTGTTTGCAAGTCTTCGAATTTCATTCTTGCCAATCCCAAGGCAGGAGCTCTGGCATTTCTGCGCATGTACCCGGAGGCTGCGCCGCGGGGAAGCTCACAGGAGAAGGCGGTCGATTCGATTTATCACGCCATTGACCGGCGGATAAAACTGTATTCTCCGCCTTATCCCGGCGCAAAAATGGGCAGTATCAATGTCAAAGAACTGCAGACCGAAGCGGCAATGAATCACTGGAATATTTCCGACTATGGTCCCTTCTATACGAACGATCTGATTGATGAGATCAACAACTTCGATCTTGAAAAAATCCGTCGCCAGGCCAAGGAATACAGCTAGTGAGCGCAGCAGAAGGAGGGCGCGAAAATGACGAATCCTCCAGAACCAGGCATGCCATTGTCACCGGAGCCAGTTCGGGAATAGGCGCGGCCATAGCCCAGTGTCTGCTTGCGCACGGCTGGCGGGTTACCGGGCTTGACCGTCAGGAAACTCCTGGCGGGCCTAAGCCCGATGGCTATGAATTTGAACGCATCGACCTTTCCGACACCGGCGCTATCGCCGCCTTGTTCTCCGGATATCGGGCGGTCGATGCATTAGTCCATGCCGCCGGCTTTATGCGTGTCAATCCGGTCGGTGCGTTGAACATGCAAGATGGCGAAGCCATGTGGCGTGTTCACGTCCTGGCTGCCGAAGCCATGATCAACGCAATGGCTCCAGGTATGCCCGATGGAGGAAGAATCCTATTGGTAGGAAGCAGGACCGCGATGGGAGCGGCGGGCCGCAGCCAGTATGCGGCGACCAAGGCGGCCTTGCTTGGACTGACCCGGTCCTGTGCCCTGGAGTTGGCTTCCCGAGGCATTACGGTTAATGTAATCGCTCCGGGAGCCACTGAAACACCTATGCTGCACGACCCCGCTCGCCAAGGGACCCCCCCAAGGCTGCCGCCGATCGGGCGATTCATCCAGCCGCGCGAGATAGCGGAGTTGGCGGCTTATTTATTGGGCCCGTTCGGCGCAGCGATTACGGGTCAACAAATTACCATTTGTGGAGGAAGCTCTCTTTGAGCGGCCGGTGGGCCGATTATTGAATCATCAGTATTCCCCTGAGCAATTCAAAGAGATGGACGATATGAAAATACTTGAAATTCGTGAAGTCACCAAGCCGATCGCTTCACCGATCCGCAATGCCTATATTGATTTTTCAAAAATGACGAGCAGTCTTGTCGCCGTTATTACCGATGTGGTCAGGGACGGCAGGCGGGTTGTAGGCTACGGGTTCAATTCAAACGGCCGCTACGGGCAGGGCGGCCTGATTCGCGAGCGCTTCATGCAGCGGATAGCCGATGCCGATCCAGTGTCTTTACTGAACGATGAGCACGATAATCTGGACCCCGACCGGATATGGTCGACCTTAATGACCAACGAGAAGCCGGGTGGGCATGGTGAGCGGTCCGTGGCGGTGGGAACCATCGATATGGCGGTTTGGGATGCCGTGGCAAAAATCGCGGGCAAGCCTCTGTTTCGCTTATTGGCGGAGCGCCACAAGCATGAGGCCAACCCGAAGGTGTTCGTGTATGCGGCAGGCGGCTATTATTATCCGGGCAAGGATCTGTCGGCGCTGCGGTCAGAGATGCGCAGCTATCTGGACCGCGGCTACAACGTCGTCAAGATGAAAATTGGCGGAGCTTCCGTATCCGACGATGCGAAGCGAATAGAGGCCGTATTGGCCGAGATCGGCGGCCAGGCGCAACTGGCTGTGGATGCCAACGGACGCTTCGATCTGGATACCGCGATCGACTACGCCAAGATGCTCAGAGCCTATCCCTTGTTTTGGTACGAAGAAGCGGGGGATCCTCTCGATTACCGTCTGCAGGCCGTGCTGGCCGACTATTATCCCAATCCGATGGCGACAGGCGAAAATCTCTTCAGTCATCAGGACGCCCGCAATCTGCTGAGGTATGGCGGGATGAGGCCGGACCGGGATTGGCTGCAGTTCGATTGCGCGCTGTCGTACGGCCTTTGCGAGTACCTGCGTACGCTGGAAGAGCTGAAAATCGCAGGATGGTCTTTCGACCGATGCATTCCGCACGGTGGGCACCAGATGTCCCTGAATATTGCTGCGGGCCTGGGTTTGGGCGGCAATGAAAGTTACCCGGATCTGTTCCAGCCTTATGGCGGCTTTCCCGATGGTGTCGCGGTCGAGAACGGCCATATCGTCATGCCCGAGCTGCCAGGCATAGGGTTTGAAGGAAAGCAGGCGCTATACCAGGAGATGCGCAATCTGGCGCAATGACGCGTATCAAGGCGTGTCGTGTCTTGCACGGGGCCGATGGCCCCATTTTTCTTTCCGCGGGCGCCTGTAACGCAGCGAAATAACTACTTTCCACAAGACTCTCTCAGTCTCCATCCAAAGGCTTATGATGCTCACGTCACGCACTTGAGCATCGTATTCAGGTGTCCCGCACAGGCGCGTGGCGGCTCCCGGAAGCTCACGTCCTGGGAGAAAATGTTGGAGTTCATCTCATGAAAAAAGCAGTGGTGTCCGCAGCCTTGTTTTCCTTGTTTTTGGGCGGCTGTGTTGCCTATGTGCCGGCGCACAGAAGAGTCGTCGTCGAACATCCCCGCGTCGTGGAAGTTCGCCCCGCGCCGCCTCCAGTCATTGTGGTGCAGCCTCGGCGCAGATACTATTACGGCGGCCCGTCTTATTAGGAAAGTCGATGCTGCTCAGCCTTTGGGCAGATTGACCTGTACCGGTTTGGCTTGCAGCAGGCGGGCCAGGGTGTCCGAGGGCAGGCTGATGATATAGCCGCGGCGCCCGCCGTTCAGATAGATCGTCGGATAATCGAGCAGGCTGGCTTCCACCCAGACCGGCATTTTCTTGCGCGTGGCAAAGGGCGAAGTGCCGCCTACCTGGTAGCCCGAATGCTTTTGCGCAACATCGGGTGCGCAGGGGCCGACTTTTTTGACACCGATCTGGCGCGCCAGGTTTTTGGTCGACACCTCGCAATCGCCATGCATGAGAACAACCAGGGGATGGCCGTGTTCATCTTCCATGATCAGGGTCTTGGCCATGGCGTGCGGGTCGATGCCCAACTGTCTGGCTGCTTCCGGCGCTCCGCCGTGATCGATATATTCATAAGAGTGCTCGGCGAAGGCAACGCCATTTTTTTTCAGGAATTGCGTGGCCGGGGTTTCCGAGACGTGTTTGGCTTTGGACATGGCGTGTGATGGCGGGAATAAAAAGGGTCAGGCGCGCGGGTGGTGCTTGGCATGCAAAGCCTTGAGCCGCTCGCGCGCGACGTGAGTATAAATCTGGGTGGTCGAGATATCGGCATGCCCCAGCAGCATTTGAACGACGCGCAGATCGGCGCCATGATTGAGCAGGTGGGTGGCAAAGGCGTGCCTTAAAACATGGGGCGACAGCGGAGTGTGTATATCGGCCAGCAAGGCGTATTTCTTGACAATCAGCCAGAACGACTGGCGTGTCATGGCAGCGGCCCTGGCGGTGACGAACAAGGCGTTGCAGCTGCGGCGCCCAAGCAGCGCGGGGCGCGACTGCTGCAGATATAGATCGATCCAGTGCGAGGCCTCGGCGCCCAATGGGACCAGGCGGTCCTTGCCGCCTTTGCCCATGATGACTCTTACCACGCCTTCGTTAAGACTGACGTCGAGCAGACTCAAGTTGACGAGTTCGGACACTCGCAGGCCGGTGGCGTACAGCGTTTCGAGCATGGCCCGGTCGCGTCGTCCGAGGTCGCTGCGTTCGTCGGGCGCGTCCAGTAATTGCTCAACCTGGTTTTCCGATAGGGTTTTGGGAAAGCGCGCAGCCTGTTTGGCGGCATGCAGGGTCAGGCAAGGGTTGCCGTCGGCTCGTCCCTGGCGCAGGGCCCAGATGTAATAGCGCTTCAAGGCCGCCAGGCGTCGATTGGCCGTGCTGGCCTTGGATGTGGCATGGCGTGCCGCAAACCAATCCTGGATATCGGCTGCCTGGGCCTGATCGAGGTTTTTTTTTGTCTTGCCGTCGAGCCACTGGGCAAAGGCGGTGAGATCCCGGCGGTAGGCAGCCAATGTGTTCTCGGCCAAACCGTCTTCGAGCCAGACGGCGTCCAGGAACGTGTCTATCGAAGCGGGCGCGGAAAAAGTCAAGATGCTGGCCAAAAAGGTGGGTTCATGCATGAACAGGGTGTCTGGCTTTTATTCTATACGACACGCATCAGGGCTTGTGAAGAGGGATGCGGATTGGGATGCTGACAGAGCGATTCCGTCCATCAGGGTTTGACTATCGTTATATACCTATATATATTTCGATACGGTGCCGCTGGAAGCTGCGGTGATCGGCCATGTTGGGCCAGCGCCGTCCCGGTCGGCCGCTTGCCAGCCGAAATTGAAAAAGGAGAGCGCAGTGAAAAAATGGTTGCCCGCAGCGGCTATGGCCTTGAGTGCCCTGCTTTGCATGCCGGCCGCGTCGGCCGATGAACTGGTGATATCGGCAGCGGCGAGCTTGACCAATGCATTCAAGGCCGTGGCCCAGAAATTCGAAAGCCAGAATCCCGGCGTGCATGTGCTGCTGAGTTTCGGCGCGTCGGACGTAGTCTTGCAGCAGATCATCAACGGGGCTCCGGCCGACATATTTGCCTCCGCGGATCAGAAATCCATGGACAAGGCGGTTGCCGCCAAAGTCGTCGATCCGGCTTCACGGCGCGATTTTGCACGTAATGAAGTGGTCTTGATTGTGCCGGCCGATAGCGCGCTGGGCTTGCATTCGGCCAAGGATTTGACCAAGGCCGGCGTCAAGCGCGTGACATATGGCAATCCTGCTTCGGTTCCGGTGGGGCGTTATACCCAGGCGGCGCTGAAGAGGGTGGAATTGTGGGAACCTTTGCAAGGCAAGGCGGTGCTGGCGCAAAACGTGCGCCAGGCACTGGATTATGTAGCGCGCGATGAGGTGGACGCGGGCTTTGTGTTTGCCACCGATGCGGCCATAATGCCCGACAAGGTCAAGGTGCTTCAGTCCCTGGCCACGCCCGAGCCGGTACTGTATCCGATTGCCCTGACTGTGCGCGAACATCGCAGCTCCCATGCGCAGGCGTTCCTCAAGTTCGTACTGTCTCCCGAAGGCCAGGCGATTTTGGCGCGCTACGGATTCAGGCAGCCGTGACGCCATGGCAGCGCGCGCTGGGCATCGGCCCGGCGCCGAATCGGAAATAGAACGGCTCAAGCCCTATTCAAATAGCCATGAACGGATTCAGTGTCCCATTATTGCTCTCGCTCAAGGTTGCGGGCTGGGCAACTTTTTTTGCAACAGTGCTGGGTGTGGGCCTGGGTTTCGGGCTGTCTCGCTGGCGTTCGCAGTGGTGCGATTTTGTTGATTCGGTGTTGACGCTGCCCATGGTTCTGCCGCCTACGGTCATGGGTTATTACCTGTTGGTGCTGTTTGGTCGCCGTGGCTGGCTGGGCGAAGTCCTGGCCCGATGGGGCATAGACCTTGTGTTTACCTGGCAAGGAGCGGTGATGGCCGCGACGGTGGTGGCGTTTCCGATGGTGTTGAAGTCGGCGCGCGCGTCGTTTCAGGAAATCGACCCGCAGCTCGAAAACGCGGCGCGCATTCTGGGGGTAAGCGAGGCGGCGTTGTTTTTCAGGGTGATGCTGCCGCTTGCTTCACGGGGTATTTTTGCCGGCGTTCTGCTGGCATTTGCGCGTGCCCTGGGCGAATTCGGCGCAACCTTGATGATAGCGGGCAGCATTCCGGGGCGAACCCAGACCTTGTCGATCGCCATTTATGAAGCGGTACAGGCCGGCGATGATAGCCTGGCGAACATACTGGTACTGATTACCTCTTTGACGTGCATAGTGGTGCTTTGGGCCGCAAGCCGCCTTTTGCCGGCCAATTCGCGCAAAACGGTCCGTCGGATGCGTTCATGAGCATCAGCATTCAAATTGCCCGTCGGCTCCTTGCCGGCGATCGCGAATTCTCGCTGGATGTGGCCTTCGACACAGACCAGCGCCGGATCGCCCTTTTTGGTCCGTCCGGGGCCGGGAAAACTTTAACGCTGCAATCGATAGCGGGTTTGATGCGGCCCGATAGCGGACGTATCGTTCTCAACGGCAGGACGCTTTTCGATTCGGACAAGCAGCTTTGCCTGATGCCTCAGGCACGCAGGGTAGCGTATTTGTTTCAGGACTATGGCTTGTTTCCGCATTTGACGGTGCTGCAGAACATTTGCTTTGGCCTGAGCCGCGGCTGGCGCAATCCCGGGCGCCGTATTGTTCCGGAGGCGGCCGGCAAGTGGATAGCGGCCTTTGAGCTGGAGGCCATTATTCACAGCTATCCGGCGGAAATATCGGGTGGGCAAAAGCAGCGGGTGGCGCTGGCGCGTGCGCTTGCCGTCGAGCCCGAGATATTGCTGCTCGATGAACCCCTGGCTGCGCTGGACGCCACTTTACGGAAGAAAATGCGCATCGAGCTGTCGGCTTTGCAGCGGCGGCTCGATATACCCATGATAGTCATCACGCACGATCCGGACGATGTGCGGGAATTGGCCGATCATGTCTACGAAATCCGGGATGGAAAAATCACAGGCTCGGCCAGCCCTTTGGAATTGCTTGCGCGCAGCGTGTAATGCTGCGTCTGTTGACTAGAGCGTTTTTGGTTCGAGTGGGTTACGGCGTTTATGGCGTTCGACGTTTTGGTCGCTTTGGTATTTGCGGTTTGGTATATAAAGCCGCCGTCTATCGGGGCTTGGGGTCAGGGCCGGCACGGCGTGCTTGATCCGGATCTACCTCGTCCAGGCGGGCGTCGGGCCAAACTCGCTACGCCGCTGGCGCGGCTACGCTCAAACATGGCCCGCCGAAAGCCCCCGCCTTCCCTACGGTAGCATCCGGCGCACGCCTTACGCCGGCCCTGACCCCAAGCCCCGATAGACGGCTCACGTTGCGGCATGCCTGGAATTGCATCATGGGATGCCCGGGATTTACGTGCTTGCGCCCACCGTTAATGGGCCTGCACTCATAGAACGGTTAACATGCCTGCACTCATGCCTCCATCACGTCGCCACATCTACCTCGATTGACGACTCGATGGATTGACGACTGGGTGTACTAAAAGCAACCACCGCCTCAACGTAGCCTGTGATTGGCTAAACGCGGCTTCCCCAATGTATACCTCGAGGCATTGCCTCAACGCAAGCCGCAGGGTGGGCGGTGCTGTGTAGTCCGGCGGTAGTCCAGCGCCGGGTGCTGACGAAGGGAAGGCGGGGGGTGTCGGCGGGCGCTGTCTGAGCCCGGCCGGGCGAGTTCGCCCGACGCCCGCCTGGACGAGGCAGACCCGGGCAGTCGGATAGCGCAGCTAGCCGACCGCTGGACGTGCCGGACTACACAGCACCGCCCACCCTGCGGCGTCTTTATAGAATTAACCGCCGCCTACACAGCAACGCACAGATCAAAGTCACGACCCAAGCCTAAAAACAGCTCAAAACGAAAGTCGCTGAAACGCGCCCAGCGTCGTAAACACTCAAACCAAAATCGTCAGTCTGTCACCCCCAGCATCACGCTGGAGGCTTTGAAGACGGCAATGGCCGGATCGCCTTCCTTCAGATTCAAAGACGAGACGCTTTCCAAAGAGACTATCGCGGCAATGATACTGCCCTGATCGAGCTCAATGCACACTTCGGCATTGACGGCCCCGTTGACAATGCGGCTGATGCGTCCCTGCAATTGGTTGCGGGCCGACAGCCTCAGCCCTGCGCCCGGCAGCCCGACGATGACCGACGAGGCCTTGATGAAAGCCAGGGCCCGCTTGCCGGGTGCGAGTTCGAGGTTCTGCACGCTTTCTTTGGTAATCGATGCCACCAGCTCGTAGCCCTTGCCGAGATCGAGAATCACTTCGTCGTTGACAGCCCCCGATTTGATCTGCCTGATGCTTGCTGCCAGTTTGTTGCGGGCGGATGTTTGAATCATCATGTGCTGGATCAGTTCGAGGTTGTGGGCGGATTGCCGGCCCGCCTTGGCTAGAATAGCCATGAAACGCTGGTGCTCGGCATTGAGCGTCTGGTAGATTTGAATCAGTTCCAGGGCACGTGCAGTCAGACGCGCGCCGCCGCCTCGCTGGCCACCGGTATTGCGTAGCACCAAGGGTTCGCCGGCCAGATTGTTCATGGTATCGACAGCATCCCAGGCGGCCTTGTAGCTCAAGCCGATTTTTTTTGCGGCGGCCGTAATCGAACCTTCCTGGCCTATGGCGTCAAGCAAGGCCATGCGCTTTTGATTTCCCCAGCTCTGGGTGCCCGAACGAAATGAAATCGAGCCAGTAAGTTCTACCGGTTCGGGCATCGGGGGATTTTTGCGTGGGCTGCTCATGCTTCCAGTGTAATGGCGCTGCGGCTAGGGCGGCAACCTGCTTTAATATGCAGACACGCGGCAGCGGATTATTTGTGCCTGGCTATCGCCGCTGCTTGACCATCATGGCTTGTGGCCTGGGAAAATGCAAAAAACAATGAATGCTATGCATGCTCCAATTTCTTTAATTGATCTGGCCGGCCTGCCCAGCACCGAAACGCTGGTGCTGACGGTCAACAACCGGTATGCGCGTCGCATGATTTCAGAGTTGTCCGCCGGGCTCGGGGCCGAACGCGGGGTCATGGCGCTGCCCGATATTTTGCCTTTGGGCGCCTGGCTGAAGCAGGCCGACGATCAATTGGCTTTCGCGCCCGAGAAGGCGCTGCCTTCCTATGCATTGGATGCCTTTGGCGCGCGGCAGCTATGGCAGAGAACCATTGCGGAAGCCGAGTCGAACCATGTTTTACTGGATGTGGCGCAGGCGGCGCGCCTGGCTATGGAGGCTGACCGGCTGCTGTCGGAGTGGCGCATAACCGTGAGCGTGGAGAACGAAACCAGCGATTATCAACGCTTTCATGTCTGGCGGGACCTGTACCGGGCTCGCCTGGTCGGCCTGGATGCCGAAGATGGCAACCAGGCGTACGAACGCATCCTGAAAGCCATTGAGGCAGGGCGTCTGGCAGCGCCTTTTCGTATTTTGATCCTGGCGGGTTTTAACGAGCTGTCACCGCGGTTCTCAAGTTTGCTGCGGGGTTTGTCGGAACAAGGGGTAGAGATCAGGAGCTTGCAGGTCCGGCAAGTCTGTGCCGATCGGATTGCGCGTATTCAGGCATCGGACCCGGATTCCGAATGGCGTTTGGCGGCCCAGTGGGCCGCAGACAGTTTGCGTCAGAATTCGCAAGGGCGTTATGCCATTGTCGCCGCCCGGCTCGAGACGGATGTGGCGCTGGCCCATCGGGTGTTGCGCGAGGCCCTGGGAGAGACGCAGACCGAGACTGCCGCACCTTATAACGTGGCGGTGGCCCGTGCCTTGTTCGAGTGGCCTTTGGTGCGTGCGGCTTTAGCCTGGCTGGAAATAATTGTCACCTACGCGCGAAAGAAATATTGCACGCCCGAGTTATTGGGGCAAGCGCTGCTGGCGGGGTACTGCGAGGCGGATTTTCCGGAATCGTCGGGGCGCGCCATGATCGATGCGCTGTGGCGCAAAAAAGCGCGGCTCAGGGTGTCGAATGCGGCGTTTGGCGAGTTGCTCGTTCAATTTGCGCCTCGCCTTGCGCAGGCATGGCAGGCTTTGACGGATGATGCGGCGCGCGATACCGGGCGTGCCGCCGTCGATACCTGGGTGCGGCGTTTCCGAAGCATGTTGCAAGCCTTGGGGTTCCCTGGAGACGCAGCGCTGGATAGCCATGCCTATCAGGTCATGGAGGCGTTTGATGTGTTGCTGGCTCGTTTGGGCAAGCAGGCGCCGGTACTGGGAGACATCGATTTCCCTGTCGCCTTGGGCCTGCTCAGGCAACTGGCCATCGAAACTCCATTTCAGCCGCAGCGCGACCCCTCGGCTCGCCTCGACGTTCTGGGGTTTCTCGAGGCGGAAGGAGGGAGCTGGGATGGGTTATGGATATTGGGCTTGAGCGATGAGGTCCTGCCGGCATCCTCCAAACCCAATCCGTTCATTCCGCTGGCCGCTCTGCGTCAGGCCAATGCCCCACGAGCCACGCCGGAGCGGGAATTGCAGTGGGCGGGTGATATGTATGAAGCCTTGTTGTGCTGCGCGCCGCAAATCTGGCTTAGCCATCCCCAGCACGAAGGAGAGCGTGAGCTGCGGCCGAGCCCCTTTATAGCCGAGCTTGCTGCGCAAGTGTGCACGTCGCATTTGCCCGAGCAGGCTCCCGCACTGCTCGAAAGCCTGGCCGACGATCAGGGGCCGGCGCTGGGGGCCGGCGGCGCGACCAAGGGCGGCATCGGCGTTATCGACACACAGGCGCGCAATCCCTTATGGGCGTTCGTCAAATATCGTCTGGGTGCGAGCCAGCTCGGCAATTATGCCGAAATCGCCGATCAGAATGCGCGAGGCCTGTTTTTACACCGCGCCATTGAACTGGTGTGGCACATGATCGACAGCCAGGCTGCATTGCAGCGCTTGCAGGCAAGTGCGCGCTTGCGGGAACTGGTGGAAGAATCCGTGGGGCAGGCCGCGGATGAATGCCTGGCCGACTATGGCCGGGTTCTTAAAGGCCTGGAGGTCGAGCGCGGCATCAAAGTGTTGCACGCATGGCTTGAGCTGGAACTGGCGCGCACGCCTTTCAGCGTGCGCGATGTCGAGCAAACCTACAATTGGTCGCACGGCGCCCTGGAGCTGAGCTTACGCCTCGACCGTATCGACCAGCTTGCCGACGGGCGTCTGGCGATTATCGACTACAAGTCGGGTGCGGCGCGGATCGACCCGAAAAGCAGCTGGATGCGGCCGCGACCGGTCGACTTGCAGTTGCCGTTTTATGCGGCTGTACTGGCCCATGAAGACAGCCGGGTTGCGGCGCTGATTCTTGCCAGGCTGCATGCAAAGCAGATCGAGGTCAAAGGCCTGGCCGATGGCGATTACGGTTTTGAAGGCTTGGGCGGCCTGGGCGATTGGCCGGCGTTTTCAGATTATTCGTGGGAGAGGTTGATGAACGAGTGGCGACTGGCCATAGAGAGCCTGGCCCAGGAATACGCGATGGGCGTTGCTCATAATCAGATTGCGCGTCCGGCCGACCTCGATTATTGCGATGTACTGCCTTTCTTGCGCTTGGGCGAGGAGATCAAGCATGTCGGTTAAGCTGCCCAGTGACAGTGGGGTGCGCGCCGCGGCCATCGATCCCTCCCGTTCTTTTCTTATCCAGGCGCCGGCGGGATCGGGTAAAACCGAGTTGCTGACGGACCGTATCCTGGCTTTGCTGGCCACTGTCAAACGGCCGGAGGAGATCGTGGCGATTACGTTTACGCGTAAAGCGGCCTCGGAAATGCATGCCCGCGTACTGGCCAAGCTGCAGATGGGCCTTGGGGATGCTCCGGCCGAAGCCCACAAGCAGCGCAGCTGGCAATTGGCTCGTGAAGCGATGCGGTGCGATGCGGAACAGGGATGGAATCTGCTGCAGTATCCGGCCCGCTTGAGCATACGCACGATTGATTCCTTCTGTACCTATCTGGTTCGAGCCATGCCGTGGTTGAGCTCGTTGGGGGGCCTGCCGTCGATTACCGATGATGCGCGCGAGCATTACGAAGCAGCGGCGCGGGCAACCCTGGAGATGGTCGACGAATCCGAGCCGGTGGCAAGGTTGGTCGCTCATCTTGATGTCGATACGCGGGCGGCGGAAAGCCTGGTCGCCGATATGCTGGCCAGCCGCGATCAATGGCTGCCTTTGCTGGGCAGCGGCGCCGACGCGCAGCAGTTGCTTGATCACCTGAATGAGGCGCTTGAAGAAGACTTGACACGCCTTGCCTCGCTCATGCCTTCGGGTTGGTCTGAGGCACTGGCTCCTTCGGTATCGCGCGCCGCGGCAAACCTGGCCGCCGGCAGCGAAGCCATGGATCTAAGTGCCTTGCAGGACTGGCAGGGCGAGCCTCTGGGAACCAGCGCCCATGACCTTGAGCAATGGCAGGCGCTGGCCCAGGTATTGCTGACTTCGACCAATGCCCTGCGCCGTACGGTGACCAAGAAACAGGGTTTCGAGGCCAAGTCCGACTACAAAGAGAATTTTTTGCGTTGGCTTGAAGGCGTCGATGCGCAGGAACCGTGGCTGTCCGCCCTGGCCGATGTGCGGCAGGCTCCGGCGCATGGCTATAGTCCCGATCAGATCGAAATCCTGCGCGCCTTGATTCAGGTTTTGTGGCTGGCTTCGGCCCAGCTTACTTTGCGTTTTACCGAGAAAAGCGAGATCGATTTTATTGAAATTTCCCAGCGAGCCCTACTGGCCTTGGGTCAGGCCGACGACCCCAGCGACCTGCTGCTGAAACTCGACGCGTCGATCAGGCACCTGCTGGTGGACGAGTTCCAGGACACCAGCCAATCGCAAATCGATCTGCTGGAGCGCCTGACCGCGGGCTGGAACCAGGGCGACGGTCGTACGGTATTTCTGGTGGGCGATCCCATGCAGTCGATTTACCGTTTTCGCAAGGCCGAGGTGGGCTGGTTCCTGAAAGTGCAGGAGCGCGGTTTGACCAATGTCCCGCTTACCGCCCTGAAGCTGACGAATAATTTCCGGTCCCAGGCGAACGTGGTCAAATGGGTCAATGACGTTTTTGAGCCGCTTTTTCCGCCGCAGGCCAACTCCGCCATGGGGGCAATTCCCTATACGCCGTCGGTTGCGTTCAATGGCGGACTGGCGGGCGATGCCGTCGTATTCCATCCTGTGTGGGATACGGCTGGCGAGGAATCCGCAGAGATGGAAATTTCGTCCGTTGCCGCGGAGTCGATCGCGATCCGACTGGCCGGCGAAGCCCTGGCACGCAATCCCGATAGTGAGCATCCGGTGGCGATTCTGGTCAGAGCCCGTTCTCATCTTGATAATCTGGTGGGGCGGCTGGCACAGGAAGGCATTCCATGCCGCGCCGTCGAACTGGTGTCGCTCAAGTCCCGCCAGGTAGTCAGCGACCTGGTGCAACTGGCGCGAGCCCTGCTGCATCGCGCCGATCGACTGGCCTGGTTATCGGTCTTGCGCTCACCTGTCTGCGGCTTGACGCTCACCAGTTTGCATACCCTGTTCGGAAGCGACCATTCCCAGGCCGCTCCCGTGGTGTTGTCGGCGTGGCTGAAACTCGATGCGCAAGGCAAGACGGGCCTGGAGCCTGGCGAAGCCAGGCGTTTACGCAGGGTGGCGTCAATTTTGCTTGACCAGGGCAATCGCTCCGGCAGCGTGCCTTTTGCGGCGTGGCTCGAGCGCTGCTGGCAACGTCTTGGAGGGCCGGCTGTGTATCCCGGCGCAAGCGACCAGGCCGATGCGGAGCGAGTCTTCCGCCTGATCGAAAAGCTGGCGCCTTACGGTGCCCTCGATCCGGCCGACCTGGACCTGCATCTGGATCATTTGTACGCTGCGCCAAATAGCGCCGGCCACGCGGTCGAAGTCATGACCATACATAAATCCAAGGGCTTGCAGTTCGACACGGTTATTTTGATGGGTCTGCACCGCCGGCCCCGTCCCGAGGCCCAGAAGCTGGTTCGTTTCGAGCAAAGCGAAGGGCGTCTCTTGTTGGGGCCGATCAGGCACCGCGCCTCGGATGAGCCGGATCCTGTGTCGTCCTATCTGGCCGAGCGCGAAAAGAAACGCGCCAGCTACGAGACCGATCGCCTGTTGTATGTGGCGGTGACGCGCGCGCGCGAACAGTTGCATTTGATAGGGATGCTGGGATTGGACGATAAAAAAGAGGGGCGTACGATCAAGGCGCCGGCAGCGGGCAGCTTGCTGGGACGCTTGTGGGAACATATTCAGCAGCCCGCCGCGCCGTCTCTGGTAGAGCGGACTGACCCCATCCCGCCGTTGGCGCCGGTGGCGGCCTCGCGCCGGCTTGTGCGTGTGGGCGAGAACGATCTGCCGGCTGTCGAGCCGCCACGCGTTGCGGTGCAACGCGGCGCGGCCTGGCAATGGCAGGAGGAATCCGGCGACGAGGCGGCCATAGGTACGGTGGCGCATGCCTGGCTGGAGCACATCGGCAAGGAAGGCCTCGAACAGTGGCCCGCCCAGCGTGTCGACGACAGCGTGGAAATCATGAGGACCCAGCTCGGCCGTGCCGGTGTGCCGCGAACTGCGCTGGATGCGGCTGCGGATGCCGTTCGCCAAACCCTGGTGGCGACGCTGGCGAGCAGCCGCGGACAATGGCTGTTGCGGGCGGCAAGAGCCTACCGCGAATGGTCTCTGCTGGATGCGGCCGGACGTGTGTCGGTGATCGATCTGGCTATTTCGGAAGAAAAAGGCTGGCTGGTGGTCGATTACAAAACCGGAATACCCTGGCCGGACGATACGCCGGACACATTCGCCGCCCGCATGCGCGAGCGTCATGGCGCGCAGATACAGCGCTATTGTTCGCAGGTGTCGGCGCTGGACGGCCGCCCGGCGCGAGGGGCGCTTTATTTTCCGCGGGCGGATATCTGGGTGGAGTGTTAAAAAGCCGTGTGGAATCATCATTTTGCGATTCAGGCCGGCCGTGCGCCCAACCCTGCAGGCAACTCCTGTTAAACTCTCAATCGGCGGGCCCCTTCGCATGGTTCGGCGGTGAACCTGGTCAGGTCGGGAACGAAGCAGCCATAGTCGCTTAGGATCAGTGCCGAAGTCAGGCTCGCCTTTCTTGCTTTAGTCTCGTTTGTCCTTCAAATACCCCCCAAGCCCCCTCGAATCCGGTAAACTTTTCGTTTATCTTTAAATAGTCTCAGGGCTTTACACTCTCGCATGACTTATTTGGTACTGGCGCGTAAATGGCGGCCTCGTTCGTTTGACACCCTTATCGGGCAGGACCATGTGGTCCGGGCGCTGACGCATGCGCTGTCGACCCAGCGCCTGCACCATGCGTGGCTGTTCACGGGAACCCGCGGTGTCGGTAAAACCACCTTGTCCCGCATTCTGGCCAAATCCCTGAATTGTGAAACAGGTATTACGGCAACGCCCTGCGGCGTATGCCGCGCCTGTACCGAGATCGATTCCGGGCGCTTTGTCGATTACCTGGAGCTCGATGCCGCTTCCAACCGCGGCGTCGACGAAATGACGCAACTGCTCGAGCAGGCGGTGTACTCGCCCAGCGTGGGTCGCTTCAAGGTTTACATGATCGATGAAGTGCACATGCTTACCGGGCATGCGTTCAACGCCATGCTCAAAACGCTTGAAGAGCCGCCGCCTCACGTCAAGTTCATTCTGGCTACAACCGATCCGCAAAAGATCCCGGTCACCGTGCTGTCCCGCTGCCTGCAGTTCAATCTGAAGCAGATGGCATCCGAGTCTATCGTCGATCATTTGCAAAGCGTACTCGGACAAGAGGGCATTGCTTACGAGAAACCCGCTTTGCGTTTGCTGGCCCAGGCCGCATCGGGGTCCATGCGCGATGCCCTGTCGCTGGCGGATCAGGCGATTGCCTACAGCGCGGGCCATCTCACGACCGAATCCATTCAGGGCATGCTGGGTACGATCGACCAGCGCCATTTGCTGCGTCTGTTGCAGGCTCTGTCGTCCGCCAGCGCCAAAGAGGTTCTGCTGGTGGCCGACGAACTCGCCACTCGCGGCTTATCCTATTCCGGGGCCTTGGCCGATTTGGCCGTGCTGTTGTCGCGCATCGCCATCGAGCAGCGCGTTGGCGGCACGATCCCCGACGACGATCCCGTTGCCGGTGATGTCATGGCCTTGGCCCGCGGCATGCATCCGGATCTGGTGCAGCTGTTTTATTCCGTCGCGGTGCATAGCCGCCACGAGTTGGCGCTTGCTCCAGACGAATATGCGGGATTTGTGATGGCCTGCCTGCGCATGCTGGCCTTGGCGCCCACCTCCGGTGAAAGCGACGCTCAATCGATTCCAGCGCCGGCTCCGGCTAATATTCCGAAGCCTGTGCCAGCGGTTTCGGAGCCTGTTGCGCCTCGAGTCGCCGCTCCGGAGGCAGCCAGTGGCCCCGTTCACTCCGCCACGGCAACGGAGCCTTTGCCTGTCGTCCCGGCGGCTCCGCCTGTTGAAACGCGTGTCCCGACTCCGGAGGCATCGCCGCCTGACTTCCCGGCCGAGCCGGAGCCCTACGATCCCGGCGACATTCCCGCCTGGGAGAACGAACCTCTCAGCGATCCCTCCGGGTTCGAAGCAATCGATCAGACAAGCTTCGATAATGCCGATCCCGAAACGTTTCTGGACGCCGGCGCTCAGGCCGCACCGGTATTTGTTCCAGAACGATCCAAGACGAAATCGCCCAGGCTGCGCGACATGACCGCCGCCGCCTGGCCGGCATTGGCGGCGCGCCTGCCCTTGAGCGGCCTGGCCGCCGAACTGGCGCGCCAGAGCGAGTGGCTGGGGTCGCAGGGCGATCAGGTCAATCTGCGTGTGGCCATCCGCTCTTTGGCGGAAAGTCCGGGCAAGTCCCGTCTGTGCACGGTGCTGTCCGAGCATTTCGGCACGGTAGTTTCCGTCGACGTGGAGTACGGCCAGACTGGCGACGAAACGGCGCATGCGGTGGCACAGGCGCATCGCGCGGCACGTCAGCAAGAGGCCGAGCAGGCGGTTCAAACCGACTCGCTGGTGCAATCGCTGATCAACGATTTTGGGGCAAGGGTGGTACCGGGATCGGTCCAGGCCGCGCCCATTACACCCAAGGCAGCTTAAGCCGCCTTTATCTTTTTTATTCAGGACAGTTCATTATGATGAAAGGCCAGATCGCCGGCTTGATGCGTCAAGCTCAGCAGATGCAGGAAAACATGAAAAAGGCTCAGGAAGCCTTGGCGGAAATCGTGGTGGAAGGCGCTTCCGGCGGCGGCCTGGTCAAAGTCTCCATGAGCTGCCGGCACGATGTAAAGCGGGTCACGATCGATCCCAGCCTGCTGGCCGACGACAAGGACATGCTCGAAGACCTGGTTGCCGCGGCATTCAACGATGCGCTGCGCAAGGCTGAAGCCACTTCGCAGGAAAAAATGTCGGCTGTCACGGCCGGCATGCCTATGCCTCCCGGGATGAAACTGCCGTTCTGATGGATGCTCCGCTGCCCGAACCCGAACCGCTCAAGGCGCTTATAGAGGCGCTGCGCCGCTTGCCTGGCGTAGGGGTGCGCTCGGCACGCCGCATGGCTTACCACCTGCTGCAGCACGATCTGGCTGGAGCCGATTTGCTTAGCCGTGCCTTGGCGGGCGCTGCGCAGGGGCTGCGCCATTGCGCGCGCTGCAACAGTTTTACCGAAGATGAAGTTTGCGCCACGTGCCTCAATCCCAAGCGCGATCAGGCTGTGCTGTGCGTGGTGGAGACGCCCGCCGATCAGAACATGATCGAATCAAGCCACGGATACCGGGGCCTGTATTACGTGCTGATGGGCCGTTTGGCGCCGCTTGAAGGCGTGGGGCCGCAGGAACTGGAGTTCGACCGTTTGCTGCAGCGCGTCGGCGACGGAGTGGTGCGTGAAGTCATCCTGGCGACCAACTTCACGGCCGAGGGCGAGACCACGGCTCATTATTTGTCCGAATTGCTGCGCTCCAAGGGCTTGGCTGTGACGCGCCTGGCCAGAGGCGTTCCGGCCGGCAGCGAGCTTGAATACGTGGACGCCGGCACGATTGCATGGGCCCTCATGGAGCGCCGCGTCACTTGACGGTTTTTTGATGCGGCTTGAAGTATCGTCAATGAAATGTAGTGAAATACCCGATTAGCCGGGCTTGTGTTCTCGGGTAATATCTGGAAACTATAAGCCAGACGCGGCCTTTGTAAGGTGTTTCAGGCAAGCAGGCTCCACGCGCTGCATGTCACTTGCTGCTATCTGATACATGAATGCCGGCTTGCCCGGTTTGTTTTTATTCGATGGACAACTCAGGAGGTCACTTATGTCTATATCTCGTCGTGATTTACTAAAATTGGCGGGTGTTGCAGGTGCTGCGACGATCGCTCCAGGTCTGGTGCGCGCCCAGGGAATCGAGAAGAAAGATGTGCAAATCGCCGTAGGCGGCCAGGCTCTCATTTATTATCTGCCCCTGTCCATCGCCGAACTCAAAGGCTATTTCAAGGATGAAGGCCTGAACGCCAAGGTCATCGACTTTGCCGGTGGCTCCAAAGCCTTGCAGGCCGTGGTGGGGGGCAGCGCCGATGTGGTGTCGGGCGCCTTCGAACATACCATTCTGCTGCAATCCAAAGGGCAGTTCTATCGCACTTTTGCTCAGCAGGGGCGCGCTCCCATGATTGTTTTGGGGGTATCCACCAAAACCATGGCCGGCTATAAAACCCCTGCCGACCTCAAGGGCAAGAAAATCGGTGTTACCGCACCGGGCTCGTCCACCAACATGATGGCCAGCTTCTTCCTGGCCAAGCATGGCCTGAAGCCTTCCGATGTTTCTTTTATCGGCGTGGGCGCGGGCTCCGGCGCCATCACGGCGCTGCGCACCGGACAGATCGATGCCATAGCCAATCTCGATCCGGTCATCAGTACGCTGGTGCATGCCAAAGAATTGAAGATCATCGCCGATACGCGTACGCTCAAAGACACCAAGGAAATCTTCGGCGGCAATATGCCTTCCGGTTGCCTGTACACCTCGCAGGCCTTCATCGATAAAAACCCCAACACGACCCAGGCGCTGGCCAACGCCATTGTGCGCGCCGACAAATGGATACAGGCGGCCAGCTTCGACGACATCGCCAAGGTTGTGCCTAAGTCTTATTTGCTGGGCGACCCCGATCTATACAAGCTTGCCTTGCAGGGCAATAAAGAAGCGCTCTCGCCCGACGGCATGGTTCCGTCCGATGGCCCGCAAACGGCCTTGAAAGCCCAGGCTGCCTACATCGCGAATTTCGCCGCGGACAAAATCAATCTCTCCAAGATCTGGACGAACGATTTCGTCATCAAAGCCAACAAGAAATATCCTCATGCCTGACGCAGCGCTTTTACTGGATAACATCACCTGCACTTTTGTATCGCGCGAGGGTGATCAGCAGCGCTACACGGCTGTCAAGGAGTCTACTCTGGCCATTGCACCGGGCGAGTTCGTCTCGGTCGTGGGGCCAACGGGCTGCGGCAAGTCGACCTTGCTCAACGTGGGGGCCGGCTTGCTTGCTCCTTCGTCGGGGCAGGTCAAGGTCTTCGGAGAAACCTTGGCCGGCATCAATCATCGCGCCGGGTACATGTTTCAGGGCGAGGCATTGCTGCCCTGGCGCAATGCGCTCGACAACGTGACGGCGGGGCTCGAGTTCGCGGATGTGCCACGCGCCGAGGCCCAGAGCAGGGGCAATGAATGGCTGAAACGTGTAGGCCTGGGAGGCTTTGAAGACCGTTACCCACACCAGATGTCCGGGGGGATGCGCAAACGCGTGATGCTGGCCCAGACACTGATACGCGACCCCGACATCATCCTGATGGATGAGCCGTTTTCCGCGCTCGACATTCAAACCCGGCAGCTCATGGAAAACGAGGTGCTCGATTTATGGATGGCCAAGCGCAAGGCGGTCTTGTTCATTACTCACGACCTCGATGAAGCCATCGCCATGAGCGATCGGGTCGTGGTGTTGTCGGCGGGCCCGGCCACTCATCCCATAGGTGAGTTCGATATCGATATTCCCCGGCCGCGCGATGTGGCCGAAGTTCGAACCAATCCCCGGTTCGTGGAACTGCACCAGGCGATCTGGGATGTTCTGCGTGAAGAAGTACTCAAGGGCTATGCCCAACAGAAGCGGGCCTGAGATGTCCAAGTTATTCAAATTCAACTCTTCAGCCATGCGTTTTTGGCAACTGCTGCTACTGACGGTAATTCTTGTCAGCTGGTATTTTGCGTCGCAAAACGTGAATTTCGCATTTTTCTTCGGCCAACCCGTCGAGGTCGTCAAGATCATCTGGGCCTGGTTCGTGGTCAATGGCGATATCTATCAGCATCTTGGCGTTACCCTTACCGAAACCGTGCTGGCATTTTTCATCGGAACGATTTCGGGCCTGGGAGTGGGGCTGTGGCTGGGCCTGTCGCGAGGTGCCAGCGCCATTCTCGATCCTTACATCAAGGCGGCCAACTCCATGCCGCGGGTCATCCTGGCTCCTATCTTCGGCATGTGGTTCGGCCTGGGCATATGGTCCAAGGTGGCGCTGGCGGTAACCCTGGTGTTTTTCATCGTGTTTTTCAACGTATACCAGGGTGTGCGCGAGGTCAGCAGCACCTTGCTCGACAATGCGCGCATGCTCGGTGCGAACCGCAAGCAATTGCTGCGTCATGTGTATATTCCGTCTGCAACAAGCTGGGTGTTTTCAAGCCTGCATACCTCGGTGGGGCTGGCCTTTGTAGGGGCGGTCGTCGGCGAATACCTGGGTTCGGCCAGCGGCGTAGGCTATCTCATCCTGCAGGCCGAAGGCACTCTGGATGTGAATACGGTATTTGCGGGGATCGTGGTGCTCACCGTTTTTGCGCTGGTACTCGATGGCATCGTGACCTTCGTGGAACAGCGACTGCTGGTCTGGAAGCCTCAGTCAGGGGAAACCGAAAAGCTGTAGAGGCTTGAGGAAGGCCGGCATGGTGGTAGATACTGTCTTGGACGTCAATAGACGGTAGCGTAGAGAGGGCCCTCGTGGCCGTCATTCGGCGTTCAGAAAACCGCTCCCTTGTTTTCCGACACAGGCTTGGGCCGCTACACCTGCCCGTATGAGCCCGTCCGTTCAATTTAAAGACACTGGCGCGCCTGCTCGATGAGTGCATCCAGCTTGACGGCATCGGCGGCAAACAGGCGTATGCCTTCGGCCAGCTTTTCGGTAGCCATTGCATCTTGATTGAGTTCCGTGCGGAAGGCGATTTCGTTGCTGATAGCCAGCGGTGGCGGGTTCTTCCTGGATTGTGCGGCATCGAGCTGCGGTGTAACCGGTTCATTGCTGCCGGCCAGCAGGCCGAGCAATTCCGGGCTGATGGTCAGGAGGTCGCAGCCGGCCAGCGCCAGGATCTGGCCAAGGTTGCGAAAGCTGGCCCCCATGATTTCCGTGGCAATATCGTGGGCCTTGTAGTAATCGTAGATTTGGCTGACCGACTGTACGCCCGGATCGTTCTTGCCCGAGTTGGCTGCCTCGTCCCAGTGTTCGCCGGCGGCTTTTTTGTGCCAGTCGTAAATTCGGCCGACAAACGGCGAAATCAGCTGGACCTTGGCGTCGGCGCAGGCGTAGGCCTGGGGCTTGGAGAACATAAGCGTCAGGTTGCAGCGGATTCCCTCTGTTTGCAGTATCCGTGCCGCCTGTATTCCTTCCCAGGTAGCGGCGATTTTGATCAAGACCCGTTCGCGCGGAATGCCCGCCAGGCGATACAGATCGATCAGGTGGCGGGCGCGTTCGAGGGTGGCCTTGGTATCGAAGGAAAGCCGGGCATCCACCTCGGTTGAAACACGTCCGGGCACTATATTGAGGATTTCCAGGCCAAAGGCCACCAGCAGGCGATTGCCTTGTTCGGTAACCGAGGCGCTCGGGTGATCGGTGACCACTTTGTCGAGCAGCGGCCGGTAGGCGTCTTTCTGTATGGCTTTGAAAATCAATGACGGATTGGTCGTGGCATCGGTCGGCCGATGCTTGCTCATGGTTTCAAAGTCGCCGGTATCGGCAACTACCGTGGTGTAAAGACGCAAGGAATCGAGTTGGCTTGGCATATTTATGAGAGTAGACGGTAAAAAGGCGCTGCGGCCATTGTGGGTGATTTTCGGTTACTGCTCAATATAGCAATACAGGCCCTGTTCGGACCTCGATTGTCGCCCAAATCGTGTCTCAAGGTATAATCCCAAGGTTTACTTATTGACTTTATAACCGGGGTTTACTGTGCTGCCGTCACTTTTTCCCGAGGGATCCGCTGCGTTTCCTCCTGCAATCCTAGCTTTGGCGGACGGTACCATCTTCAAGGGTGTCTCTATCGGCGCCGATGGCCATTCCGTCGCCGAGGTTGTTTTCAACACCGCCATGACGGGTTATCAGGAAATCCTGACCGACCCCAGCTACAGCGGCCAAATTGTTACCTTGACTTACCCTCATATCGGGAATACCGGCGTGAACGCCGAAGACGTCGAGTCGTCCCGTGTTCACGCCGCGGGCCTGGTGGTTCGGGACTGCTCCCTGCGGGTTTCCAGTTTCCGGGCCACGCAGTCCCTGCCCGATTACCTGAAAGCGCAGGGCGTCGTGGCGATCGCGGGTGTCGATACCCGCAAACTTACCCGTATCTTGCGCGAGGGTGGTGCGCAGGGCGCATGCATCCTGGTGGGATCCGACGCGGAACGCGCAGTCAAGCTGGCGCAGGGGTTTCCGGGCATGTCCGGGCAAGACCTGGCCAAAGTGGTTTCCATAAAAAACTCCGAACCGTGGCAAGAAGGCACCTGGCAGCTTGGGCAGGGCTTTAGCCGACCCGCATCCGGCAAATATCATGTGGTGGCTTACGATTTCGGCGTTAAAACCAATATCTTGCGCCTGATGGCGGATCGGGGTTGCCGCATTACGGTCGTGCCCGCTCAAATGCCCGTGGCCGATGTGCTGGCGCTCAAACCCGACGGACTGTTTTTGTCGAACGGGCCTGGCGATCCGGAGCCCTGCGACTATGCCATTGAAACGACCAAGGCTGCATATGCCAAAAAGATCCCCTTGTTCGGAATCTGCCTCGGCCAGCAGATCATGGGCCTGGCACTGGGCGGCAAAACCATCAAAATGAAAACAGGCCACCATGGCGCCAACCATCCAGTCCAGGAATTGAGCTCCGGCCGTGTGTTCATTACCAGCCAGAATCATGGCTTTGCGGTTGATCCCGCTTCCTTGCCGGCCAATGTGCGCGTTACCCATGTATCGTTGTTCGACGGCACGCTGCAAGGCTTCGAGCTGACTGATTGCCCTGCATTCTGCTTCCAGGGCCATCCCGAAGCCAGCCCCGGCCCCCACGATATTGTGGTGTTATTCGATAAATTCATAAGCCTTATGGCCGGACAGAACCAGATCTAGCATTATGCCCAAGCGTACAGACATACAAAGCATTCTTATTATTGGCGCCGGCCCGATCATTATCGGCCAGGCCTGCGAATTCGACTATTCAGGGGCCCAGGCCTGCAAGGCCCTGAAAGACGAGGGTTATCGCACCATACTGGTGAACAGCAATCCTGCCACCATCATGACCGACCCTGAAACCGCCGATGTAACCTACATCGAGCCCATCACGTGGCAGGTGGTCGAAAAAATCATCGAACGCGAAAAACCCGATGCTCTGTTGCCCACCATGGGTGGGCAAACGGCCTTGAATTGCGCGCTCGACCTGGCACGCCATGGGGTGCTTGAGAAGCATGGGGTCGAACTCATCGGCGCAAACGAGCACGCTATCGAGAAAGCCGAAGACCGTCAGAAATTCAAGCAGGCCATGACCTCCATCGGTCTTGAGTCGGCCAAGTCGGGTGTGGCTCATTCCATGGATGAGGCCTGGGAAGTGCAGCGCCGCATTGCCATGGACGCCGAAACCTCGGGTTTTCCGGTGGTAATCCGCCCGAGCTTCACAATGGGCGGATCCGGGGGCGGAATTGCCTATAACCCGGAAGAGTTCGAAACGATTTGCCGTCGCGGCCTGGAAGCCTCGCCTACCAATGAGCTCCTGATCGAGGAGTCCTTGCTGGGCTGGAAGGAATACGAGATGGAAGTCGTGCGCGACAAGGCCGACAACTGCATTATTGTCTGCTCCATCGAAAACCTGGACCCCATGGGCGTGCACACCGGCGATTCGATTACTGTGGCCCCGGCGCAAACCCTGACTGATAAAGAATATCAAATCATGCGCAACGCCTCGATCGCGGTGCTGCGCGAAATCGGCGTCGATACGGGTGGCTCCAACGTGCAGTTTGCCGTCAATCCGGAAAACGGCCGCATGATCGTGATTGAAATGAATCCGCGTGTGTCCCGTTCGTCGGCGCTGGCCTCGAAGGCCACCGGCTTTCCGATCGCCAAGGTTGCGGCGCGGCTGGCCGTGGGTTATACGCTGGACGAGCTCAAAAATGAAATCACGGGCGGAGCTACGCCTGCGTCATTCGAGCCTTCGATCGATTATGTGGTCACAAAAGTGCCGCGCTTTGCGTTCGAAAAATTTCCCCAGGCCGATTCACGCCTGACGACGCAGATGAAGTCTGTGGGCGAAGTCATGGCGATTGGGCGTACGTTCCAGGAGTCTTTCCAGAAAGCGCTGCGCGGCCTGGAAGTCGGCGTGGACGGCTTGAATCAGAAAACCACCGATCGTGAAAAATTGCAGGTCGAGCTGGGCGAGCCCGGCCCCGAGCGGATCTGGTACGTGGGCGATGCATTTGCGCAAGGCTTCAGCCTGGAAGAAGTCCATGCCCTGACCCGTATCGATCCGTGGTTTTTGGCCCAAATCAAGGAAATCGTCGATATCGAACTGGCGCTTGAACAGAAAACACTGGCTGAACTCGATCATCAAACCATCCTGGAACTTAAACGCCATGGTTTTTCCGATCGCCGTTTGGCATTTCTGCTCGATACGTCCGAGGCTGAGGTACGCAAGCTGCGTCACCAGTTGGGTGTACGTCCCGTGTACAAACGGGTGGATACCTGCGCCGCCGAGTTTTCAACCCGTACCGCGTACATGTACTCCACCTATGAGGAAGAGTGCGAAGCGGCGCCTACCGATCGCAAGAAAATCATTGTGCTGGGCGGCGGCCCGAACCGGATCGGACAGGGCATCGAGTTCGACTACTGCTGCGTCCATGCCGCGCTGGCACTGCGTGCGGACGGCTATGAAACCATCATGGTCAACTGCAATCCCGAAACCGTATCGACCGATTACGATACATCGGATCGCTTGTATTTCGAGCCCTTGACGCTCGAAGACGTGCTTGAAATCGTGCACAAGGAAAATCCCGTGGGCATGATTGTCCAGTACGGCGGCCAGACGCCGCTCAAGCTGGCGCGCGCCCTCGAGGCCAATGGCGTGCCTATTATCGGCACCAGTCCGGAATCGATCGATGTTGCCGAAGATCGCGAGCGGTTCCAGAAGCTTCTGACCAAACTGGGCTTGCGTCAGCCGCCCAACCGTACGGCACGCACCGAAGGGGAAGCCCTCGCGCATGCGGCGGAAATCGGCTACCCGCTGGTCGTACGCCCCAGTTATGTGCTGGGCGGCCGTGCCATGGAAATCGTGCATGAACAGCAGGATCTTGAGCGTTACATGCGCGAGGCGGTGAAGGTCAGCAACGATTCTCCGGTGCTGCTGGATCATTTCCTGAACAATGCCACCGAGGTCGATGTCGATTGCCTGGCCGATGACGAAGGAGTATTCATTGGCGGCGTGATGGAACACATCGAGCAGGCGGGGGTGCATTCGGGCGATTCGGCTTGCAGCCTGCCGCCTTATTCTCTGTCGCAAGAGGTCATCGCGGAGATCAAGCGCCAGACCTCGCTGATGGCCCGGGCGCTCAAGGTCAAAGGATTGATGAACGTTCAGTTTGCCATTCAGGATGGCGATGTATATGTGCTGGAAGTCAATCCTCGCGCTTCTCGCACGGTGCCTTTCGTGTCGAAGGCAACGGGCTTGCAGCTGGCCAAGATTGCGGCGCGCGCCATGGCCGGCAAGACACTTGCCGAGCAAGGCGTGATCAACGAAACCAAGCTGCCTTATTTTGCGGTCAAGGAAGCGGTATTCCCCTTCGTCAAGTTCCCCGGCGTCGACACCATTCTCGGGCCTGAAATGAAATCGACCGGCGAAGTAATGGGCGTAGGCGAAAGCTTTGGCGAGGCCTTCGTCAAATCGCAGTTGGCGGCAGGTGTGCAATTGCCCGAATCCGGCGTGGTGTTCATTAGCGTCCGCACACAAGACAAGCCTCGTGCGGTCGAGGTTGCCCGCGGCCTGGTCGAGCTGGGTTTCAAAGTGGTTGCCACGCGCGGTACGGCGGCGGCCATTGAAGCCGCGGGCCTGCCGGTGCAAGTCGTCAACAAAGTCACCGAGGGGCGCCCTCACATCGTCGATATGATCAAGAACGGCGAAATCTCGCTGGTCATCAATACTGTCGAAGAGCGCCGCAACGCGATTGCCGATTCACGCATGATACGTACTCATGCGCTGGCGTCGCGGGTAACGTTCTTCACGACAATCGCCGGGGCCAGCGCCGCCGTCGAGGGCCTGCAGTACATTCGGCGCGGCGGCGGGCTGAAAGTGTATTCCCTGCAGGATCTGCACGCCTCGTTGCGGACTCATTGATGAATGCGGCCCGGTGCGTGCGGGCCGTTGCAGCGGGTGCTCGATGACTCGCGTGTTCATCACCGGCGCCAGCAGCGGCATAGGAGCTGCGCTGGCTTCGGTCTATGCGCATCGCGGGGCGCAACTGGCCTTGCTGGGCCGCCGGGAAGATGCCTTGCAAGCCCTCGAGGCCTCTCTGCCGGGCGAGCATCGCATCTATGTGCTCGATGTTCGCGACCGGCAGGCATTGCATGCTGCGGCGATCGATTTTCTGGCGGCCGGCGATGTCGATGTCGTGATAGCCAGCGCGGGAATCAGCGTCGGCACCTCAACGGAAGAGCTGGACGACTACCAGGTCTTCGAGTCGATTATCGCCACCAATCTGAACGCCACCGTGGCGACTTTCGAGCCGTTTATCGCTTCAATGAAAAAGCGCGGCCAGGGACGGCTGGTAGGCGTTGCCAGCGTGGCCGCGGTACGCGGCTTGCCGGGGGCCGGTGCTTACAGCGCGTCGAAAGCGGCGGTTAGAAATTACTGCGAAAGCTTGAGGGTCGAGTTGAGCCTGTCGGGGGTCAAGGTGGTCACCCTGGCCCCGGGCTTTATCCAGACGCCCATGACGGCCCATAATCCGTACAAAATGCCTTTTTTGATGCCCGTGGACCAATTCGCCCGGGAAGCCGTGCGGGCTATCGATCGGGGCCTGTCTTATATTGTCATTCCATGGCAAATGGGCTGGGTGGCGCGGCTCCTGCGCGTCGTGCCCGATCGTCTGTACGATTATTTTGCGGCGCGCCGCAAGCGCAAGCCGCGACAAACCCGGTAAACGGAAAATTACGTTTGGCGCCTCGTGCCGGGCGCCTGAGTCGAGTTTTTTGTTTCCGTTCGGATCTGTCGGTTCAGGATCCGGGATCGGGCTCTATTTCGCCGTCGACATAGAACCACTGCTGGTTCTCTCGCACAAAACGGCTTTTTTCTTTGAGGCGATGGGCCCGGCCGGCTTCGCGATAGCGCGCCGTGAACTCCACCTGCGACTGATTTTCGCTGGGCTGGCTATGGTTGTGTACCGTCAGGCCAAGCCAGCGTACCCCATGAGGAGCCCCGGGTGGCTCCAGATCGAGTTGCCGTGGACGCGTGGACTCATGCCAGGTGGACAGGATATAGGCTGCCTCGCCGAGCGTATATGCCGTATAGCGCGAGCGCATCAGTTGCTCGGCGGTGGGCGCGTGACGAGTGCCGTCGATATAGGGTTGGCAGCACTGGGCGTAAGCGGCGCTTCCATTGAATCCGCCGCAAGGGCAGGTGCTTGGCGCCGATTTGATTGTTGAATGTTTTTTCATCGGGTTTCGTGAGATTGTAAACGGCCGATCTGGGTGGCTGCCGTGTAAATCATATAAATCTTGCCGCCGGGGGCGTGCGAAACGTACACTCTCGCCTCAGTGAATCCTTTAAATCCTTACAAGGCTGCGACATGTTCAATTCGTACTTTCCCCGTTGGCGTCAAGTGCCCGGCGGCTCCCAGGGCCTGGTGGTACAGCCCGACGAGCGATTGTCGTGGACTCAAAGTATAGCCATGGGTGCGCAGCACGTGGTGGCGATGTTCGGTTCGACCATCCTGGCTCCTTTGCTCATGGGGTTCGATACCAATGTTGCCATCCTTATGTCGGGCATAGGCACGCTGGTGTTCTTTTTATTCGTGGGCGGGCGGGTTCCCAGCTATCTGGGGTCGAGCTTTGCATTCATTGGCGGGGTGATCGCCGTGACCGGCTACGCCGGGGCAGGCGCCAACGGCAATATTGGCCTGGCTCTCGGTGCAATCATCGCCTGCGGCCTGGTCTATACCCTGATAGGCTGCCTGGTCTGGTGGCTGAATGTCCGGTCTGGCGGAGGTGCCGGCTGGATCGACGCCTTGATGCCGCCTGTGGTCACCGGTGCGATTGTGGCCGTGATCGGATTGAACCTGGCTCCTATTGCCGCCAAGGGCGCCATGGGCGGCAGCACTTTTGATGCATTGATGGCGCTGGTGACGGTTCTGTGTGTGGGGGGAGTCGCCGTATATGCCCGCGGCACCATGCAGCGACTGCTGATTCTGGTGGGCTTGCTGCTGGCATGCGCGCTGTATGCCGTGTTGACCAATGGCCTGGGTTTTGGGCGCCCGATCGATTTCAGCGCCGTGTCCGCGGCGGCATGGTTGGGCTTGCCCCGGTTTCAGTCGCCTGTGTTCAGTGTTCATGCCATGAGCGTGATTGTGCCGGTCGCCGTGATATTGGTGGCGGAAAACCTGGGGCACATCAAGGCGGTCAGCGCCATGACGGGTAAAAACCTGGATGTTTACCTGGGCCGGGCATTCGTGGGAGACGGCGTGGCAACCATGATTTCCGGAGCGTTCGGAGGCACGGGTGTGACGACCTATGCTGAAAACATTGGCGTGATGACCGTGACGCGAATTTATTCCACACTGGTATTCGTGATCGCGGCCGTCGTGGCCATTTTGCTGGGTTTTTCGCCCAAATTCGGTGCCTTGATTCAAACCATACCTGGCCCGGTTCTGGGCGGCATGTCGGTCGTGGTATTTGGCCTGATCGCTATTGCCGGAGCGCGGATCTGGGTCGTGAATCAGGTCGATTTCAGCGATAACCGCAACTTGATCGTCGCTGCGGTTACCCTGATTCTGGGGGCGGGGAATTTTTCCCTGCAATTCGGCGCTTTCAGGCTCGATGGCATAGGCACAGCCACCTTCGGCTCCATCATTTTGTATGCATTGCTGAAATTGGGGCATGGTCGAGGGTCGAAAAAAGCCTGAAAACTTGTTTTTTTTCATGATCTTAGGTATATTTATAAGGGAAAACCCTTATAAATAGATGGTGGAGCTTGCAATTTACTCCAACATTGCCGACAATAGCTTCACATCCCCGGTTCTACCGAGCCGGGGATTTATTTTGAGCCGAGTCAAAGCTGCCATAGCTAAAAAACCAGCACATCTTCCCGGCTCGTAAATCGGTCAGTCTGTAGCTGCCCACGTATTTATTACTAATTAGGCGCTCCTATGTGAGGAGCGTCTTTTTACTTTTTATTCAGGAAAATTATGTCTGCGATCCCGTTAACCGCTCGCGGCGCTGAGCGCTTGCAAGTAGAATTGCATCGTTTGAAAACTGTCGAGCGTCCCGAGGTTATTAATGCCATTGCCGAAGCGCGCGCGCAAGGCGACCTCTCCGAAAATGCCGAGTACGATGCCGCACGCGAACGCCAGGGCTTCGTCGAAGGCCGCATTCAAGAGCTCGAAAGCACCTTGTCCAATGCGCAAATCATCGATCCATCCGCGCTCGATGTAGAAGGCAAGGCGGTGTTCGGCGCTACCGTTGAAATCGAGGACCTCGCATCCGGCGAACGGGTGACCTATCAAATCGTGGGCGATGTCGAAGCCGATATCCGTTCCAACCTGATTTCCGTTTCCAGTCCGGTCGCGCGTGCCCTGATCGGCAAGGGTGAAGGCGATGTGGTCGAAGTCAAGGCGCCGGCCGGCATTCGTGAATACGAAGTTTTGGGGGTCAGCTACCTCTGATGCGGGGAAGGGCCGCTTTGTCGCGGCCATTGGCGCCTGGCGCTGCGATTGCCGCGTTTAGCGTTTGTCTCCGCGGCCGGCAGTTCGTCGCGCACCCGCGCGCAGCGACAAGGCGCTTCCGCTGCGGCGAGGGATGCCATGCGCGGGTTTGTCACCCGCTATGACCGCGGCGGCACGGCGCGCCCGTGGCGAGACTGTATTATTGTCGCGCTCTGCCTTTTTGGCGGCGCGTTCGGCTTTTTCGGTGCGGCGCGTACGTGTAACGCCCGATGCGGCCTGTTTCTTAGGGGTGTGTGGCTCTGACGGCTTGCGTCGCGCACGTGTGGCATTGACCGCGTCGGCCTGGGCGCGCATGGCTTCTACGTCGGGGCGGTAGATAATCAGGGTTTTGCCCAAATGGTGCACCGGGGCGCAAGACAAGGATTCGCAAATCGCCTCGAGCATGGTTTCGCGCGCGTCCCGCTCTTCTCCGCCGACACGCACCTTGATAAGATGATGGGCGCTCAGGTTGCGATCGATTTCTTTGAGTACGGATTCAGACAAACCCCGGTCTCCGATCAGGACGACGGGGCGCAGTGGGTGGGCGGCGGCGCGTAAGGCGCTACGCTCTTGAGATGATATGTCGAGTTTTGGCATAATGAGATTGTACGGGAATGGCCAAAAAAAAATTTTCAAAAGAATGGATACAACAACATATTAACGATCCTTACGTCAAAATGGCGCAACAAAAAGGATATCGGGCGCGGGCTGCCTTCAAATTGGCCGAAATTCTCGATACCGAAAAATTGATGCGCCGCGGTAATATCGTGGTTGATTTGGGCTCGGCGCCCGGAAGTTGGTCGCAGATAGCGCGTGAGCGCCTGCTCGGCGCGGGCGGAGTCATAGACGGCCGCATCATTGCGCTGGACCTGCTGCCCATGGAGCCCATAGCGGGAGTCGAGTTCATCCTGGGAGATTTCCGCGATGACGCGGTGCTGGACCAGCTAAAAAAACTGGTGGGCGACCAGCAAATCGATCTTGTAATCTCGGATATGGCCCCCAATCTATCTGGGGTAGGCTCGGCCGATTCGGCGCGAATCCAGCATGTTTGCGATCTTGCCCTCGAATTTGCCTGCCAGCATCTCAAACCGGACGGCGCTCTTATAGTCAAAGCGTTTCATGGCAGTGGCTTTTCCCAGATTGTGGAGTCGTTCAAACAGCATTTTCAACGGGTAGTCGAACGTAAACCCAAGGCATCACGCGATAAATCCTCGGAAACTTTTCTGGTTGCCCGCCGGCTCAAGTCCTGATGATTCCTAAACAAGATTTTTTCTATCGGGTTAGAATGAATCATTGACATACTTGTCTGGCTGCCGTAAGTGCGGGGGCGCTCGACAAGTCGAAGTTACACGTAGGAGGTTGGCTTTGAACAACTCGTTTTCCAAGGTGGCGATCTGGATGGTGATCGCTCTGGTGCTGTTTACGGTTTTTAAGCAGTTCGACGGGCGTGCCGCCTCTACCGAGACGGTCACCTATACTCAATTCATGAGCGACGCGCAAGCCGGGCGCATCAGCAAGGTCGACATCCAGGGCGATACGCTTTATGTGACTCCCGATGCCGGGCGTCCCTATAATCTGACCTCGCCGGGCGATCTCTGGATGGTACCGGAGCTGGTCAAATATGGCGTTCAGGTTTCGGGCAAAGCGCGCGAAGAGCCCTCGTTCCTGACCAGCCTGTTCATTTCCTGGTTCCCCATGCTGCTCCTGATCGGTGTATGGATATTCTTCATGCGCCAAATGCAGGGGGGAGGCAAGGGCGGTGCGTTCAGCTTTGGCAAATCGCGCGCGCGCATGCTCGATGAAAACACCAATAACATTACGTTTGCCGATGTCGCCGGGTGCGACGAGGCCAAAGAAGATGTGCAAGAGCTGGTCGATTTCCTGCGCGACCCGACCCGGTTCCAGCGCCTGGGCGGGCGTATTCCGCGTGGCGTGCTGATGGTGGGCTCGCCCGGTACGGGTAAGACCCTGCTGGCCAAAGCCATTGCCGGTGAAGCCAAGGTGCCGTTCTTCAGCATTTCGGGTTCGGATTTCGTTGAAATGTTCGTGGGCGTGGGCGCGGCCCGCGTGCGCGACATGTTCGAAAATGCCAAGAAGCAGTCTCCCTGCATTATTTTCATCGATGAAATCGATGCCGTGGGTCGCCAGCGCGGCGCCGGCCTGGGTGGTGGCAACGACGAACGCGAGCAAACGCTTAACCAGATGCTGGTCGAGATGGATGGCTTCGAGTCGGGGCAGGGCGTTATCGTGATTGCCGCTACCAACCGTCCCGATGTGCTCGATCCGGCGCTGTTGCGTCCGGGGCGTTTCGATCGTCAGGTGGTGGTGAACCTGCCCGATATCCGTGGGCGCGAGCAAATCCTGAAAGTGCATATGCGCAAGGTGCCTTTGGCGACCAACGTCGATGCGCTGGTTCTGGCACGCGGCACGCCTGGATTTTCGGGCGCCGATCTGGCCAATCTGGTCAATGAAGCGGCGCTGTTTGCCGCACGGCGCAGCGGCCGCACTGTCGACATGAGCGACTTCGAGAAAGCCAAAGACAAAATCATCATGGGCGCCGAACGCCGTTCCATCGTCATGCCCGAGGAAGAGCGTAAAAATACGGCTTATCACGAGTCCGGTCATGCGCTGGTGGCGCGTATGCTGCCCAAGACCGACCCGGTGCACAAGGTTACGATCATTCCGCGCGGCCGCGCCTTGGGCGTCACCATGCAATTGCCTGAAGGCGATCGCTACAGCATGGATAAAGAGCGTCTGCTCAATACCATTGCCGTATTGTTCGGCGGACGTATCGCCGAAGAAATTTTCATGCATCAAATGACTACCGGCGCCTCGAACGATTTCGAGCGGGCCACGGCGATTGCGCGCGACATCGTCACGCGTTACGGCATGACCGACTCTCTGGGGCCGGTCGTATACGCCGAGAACGAAGGCGAAGTATTCCTGGGACGCAGCGTAACCAAAACCACGCATGTCTCCGAGGCCACCATGCAAAAGGTGGATCACGAAATCCGTTCGATCATCGATGAGCAATATGCTGTTGCACGCAAGATCATCGAAGACAATCGCGACAAAATGGAAGCCATGACGGCTGCCTTGCTCGAATGGGAAACCATCGACGCCGATCAGATCAAAGACATCATGGAAGGCCGCCCTCCACGGCCGCCCAAGGTGCCGCAGGTACCCTCGGATACCTCCGACAATACACCGCCCACCGGCTTGTCGTCGGCAGGCGGCAGCAGCAGCGCGGCAGCCACCCCCGTCTAGAAGCGCTTCGCATTCCAATGGGCACAACGACGTGGCTGTGTGGGCGCTTCGAACTGCGGTTCGAGCGCCCATTGGTTATGGGAATCGTCAATGTCACCCGGGATTCCTTTTCCGACGGGGCCTTGTATTTTGAGACCGACGCCGCGATTGCCCATGCCCAGGCCCTGATTGCCGAAGGCGCCGATATCGTGGATATCGGCGCGGAGTCGACCCGCCCAGGCGCTGATGCCATCCCCGCGGACGAAGAGCTAAGACGGCTTTTGCCGGTGATTGAAGCCTTGCGCGACAGCGGTGTGCCTTTGTCTGTCGATACGTTCAAGCCGGAAGTCATGCGGGCCGTGCTGGGAGCCGGGGCCGACATCATCAATGATATCTATGGTTTTCGCCAACCTGGCGCCATCGACGCTGTAGCGCAGTCGCGCTGCGGCTTGTGCGTGATGCATATGCAGGGCGAGCCGCGCACTATGCAGCAGGCCCCTAAATATAATGATGTATTGCAGGACGTCAAACAATTCCTGCAGGAACGTCTGGATGCAATGCTGCGATGCGGAATACAGCCGCGGCGTATAGTCCTGGATCCTGGGTTCGGTTTCGGCAAAACCCACCCGCAAAATTATTTATTGCTGCAGCACCTCGCGCAGGTCCGGATTGCGGGCTACCCTTTGTTGCTGGGTTTGTCGCGCAAATCGATGATAGGCCATATTACCGGCCGCCCGGCCCCCGAGCGGGTGGCAGGCAGCCTCGCGGCCGCCCTGGCTGGCATTGCCCGTGGCGCCGAAATCGTGCGTGTGCACGATGTATCGGCAACGGTCGACGCCATCAAGGTGTGGCAGGCAATAGAACATGGAGTCTCTTTATGAGTCAACGCAAGTATTTTGGTACCGATGGTGTCCGTGGCGAGGTGGGAGGCCCCACCATCAATGCCGAGTTTGCCCTGCGCCTGGGCTACGCGGCCGGGCGTGTGCTGGCGCGGCAAAACCCCGGGCGCGGACGCCCGACCGTGCTTATCGGCAAAGACACGCGGATATCCGGCTACATGCTCGAGTCCGCGCTCGAGGCCGGGCTGTCCGCGGCGGGCATCGATGTGCTGCTGGCGGGCCCGATACCGACGCCTGCCGTGGCTTACCTGACGCGCACCTTGCGTCTGGTGGCGGGCATTGTCATCAGTGCGTCGCACAATCCGTATCAGGACAACGGCATCAAGTTTTTCTCGGCCCAGGGCATGAAGCTGCCCGACGATGTCGAAGAGCAGATCGAGGCCGCTATTGCCGAGCCTTTGGGCTGCGTGAGTTCCGAAGCCTTGGGCCGGGCCCGCCGCATCGATGATGCCGCGGGGCGCTATATCGAATTCTGCAAGAGCACCTTTCCCAACGAGCTTGATTTGTCGGGCTTGAAAATCGTGGTCGACGCCGCGCATGGCGCGGCCTACCATGTCGCCCCTCACGTATTTCGGGAGCTCGGCGCCGATGTTCACGCCATCGGGTGCCAGCCCGACGGCTTCAATATCAACGAAGGTGTGGGGGCTCTGCACCCCGAGCAGCTCATCGCCGAGGTGCAGGCCAAAGGCGCCGATATCGGGATTGCCCTGGATGGCGACGCGGACCGGCTGCAAATGGTCGATGGCTCCGGGCGGCTCTTCAATGGCGACGAGCTGCTGTACGCCATTGTCCGGGGCCGTATGGCCGCAGGCAAGGTCGATGGTGTCGTGGGTACACTGATGACCAACTTTGGCTTTGAAAAGCAGATGCAGGCCCTGGGAGTCGGTTTTGACCGAGCCAAGGTGGGCGATCGCTATGTGCTTGAAAGCATGCTCAATCGCGGCTGGCTATACGGCGGCGAGAGCTCCGGGCATCTTTTGTGTCTCGATTGCCACACAACGGGCGACGGCATTATTGCCGCGCTGCAGGTCCTGACCGGCATGCGGCGCAGTGGCGAAACCTTGGCCAGCCAGGTGGCTGAATTGAAAATGTATCCGCAAAAAATGGTCAATGTACCTTTGGCGCCCGGTATCAAATGGGAGTCTCATGCCGGACTCATGCGGGCCAAGTCGCAGGTTGAACAGCAATTGGGTGGGCGGGGCCGTGTGCTGATTCGCGCTTCGGGAACAGAGCCCAAGCTGCGTCTGATGGTTGAGGCCGAAGATGCCGCGCTGGCCGAGCAGGGCGTGCGGCAACTTGTTGCGGTAAATTTAACAAAGGGGTAACGTGGCTATCAAAAACCTGTAACATTTAACGTGCACAATCGTGAAATGTTGGCGGAGTGATCCCTATGTTAGAACTTGCACGAATACAATCCAACGCGATTCCTGGCGGGGCCTGGCCCAGTCTGCCGACCAGCGGCCTGGTCATGGGCCTGGCCCGTACCAACGAAGAGCTGGAGGCGATCCAGCGCTTGCGGTACAACGTATTCACCGAGGAAATGAATGCGGTTTTTCCCGATGCTGTCGATGGTCTCGATTGTGATCGCTTCGATCCCTGGTGCGAGCACCTTATGGTGAAGGAAATCGATTCGGGTCGAGTCGTGGGCACCTATCGCTTAATGACGGCGGCCAACGCCAGAAAAGCCGGAGGCTATTATTCCGAGTCGGAGTTCGATCTGAGCGGCCTGGGAACAATACGCGAGGACCTGGTCGAGGTAGGGCGTTCATGTACGCATGCCGATTATCGCAGTGGTTCGGTCATCATGCTGTTATGGTCGGGAGTCGCCAGGCTGGTCGACAGCATAGGCGCACGCTATGTGCTGGGGTGCGCCAGTGTGAGCCTGCGTGACGACGGCATCACGGCCGCCGAAGTATGGCGCGCCGCCCGCAAGGCCTTGCAAAGCAAGCCCGATTTGCCGATTGTGAAGCCGCGTTATCGTTATCCGACCGAACGGCTCGACAGCACATTGCCGGCTCGCGTGCCGCCTCTCATCAAGGGGTATCTGAAGCTGGGGGCAACCATTTGCGGTGAGCCGGCCTGGGACCCCGATTTCAACACGGCCGATTTCCCGGTGTTGCTCGACATGACATGCATGGACAGCCGGTACCGCCGCCATTTTGGCCTCGACGAAATAGTCGCTGTTGCGGCCTGAACGGCGTGGCCCTGGATTCAGGTTTCGTCCAGTTCGAACTTGAAGTCGCCCTTGTTCCATTCTGCCATTTCACCACGCAAGGTATAGGCGGACAACGCGTGGTCGGCGAGCCATGATTTTTGCACGCGGACGCGTATTGTATTGGCGCTGGCGTTGATGGCAAGAGGCAGGGTATTTGTGTCTTCACGCCGCCGCGACAACAGTACGGCCAGGCGCAAACACAGTAGCGTAAGCCATTGCGCCCGGCTAGACTCGTGTACACGCAGTTTGTTTATTTTTCCCTGATGGCCAAGCGCAAACCAGGCCAGCAATGCCTGCGCATCATTGGAAAATCCCGGCATGTCGGCATGCTCGAGTATGTAGGCGCTGTGCTTGTGGTAATCGGCGTGCGCAATCGATATGCCGATTTCGTGCAGGTCGGCGGCCCAGGACAAAGTACGTGCCAGGTCTTGTTTTTCGTCGTCGCCGAAGCCGATTTGCTCGAAAAAACTCAGGGCCAGTTTTTTTACGCGCGCCGCCTGGCTGGTGTCGACGTGATAGCGTTTGATGAACTGGAGTACGGTTTCATAGCGCTTGTCGTGCGGCGAATCGCGTCCGAGCAGGTCGTACAGAACGCCCATACGCAAAGCCCCGTCGCCGGGCATCATCAGCTTGATTTTCAGTTCATGGAAGGCAGCCAGCATGATGGCCAGTCCACTGGCCAGCACCGGTGCCCGGTCGGTCTTGAGCCCGGGTAGTGTGCCGACCACGACCCGGCCGTCGTGTATCAGCTTGGCCTTGAGCTTTTCCAGGCCGCCCAGCGTAATGCCTTTTTTCGACATGCCGCCTTCAGTCAGCACGGCGTAAAGGCCTTTGGCCGTTCCGGATGATCCGTACGCTTCCTGCCAGCCGGTTTTTCGGTAGAGCCTTGAAATAGCTTCGAGTTCGCGACGGGCAGCCAGCTGGGCCTGTTCCATTCTAGCCTCGGTAATGCGCCCATCGGGAAAAAAGTGTTGCCCGAAGCTCACACAGCCCATATATAGCGATGCCATGTGCAGCGGATCGTAGCCCCGGCCAATGATGACTTCGGTCGAGCCGCCGCCTATGTCGATAACCAGCCGCTTGTTGGTGGATGGCGGAAGTTCATTGGCCACGCCGGAAAAAATCAGGCGTGCTTCTTCCTGGCCCGCAATGACTTCAATGGGAAAGCCCAGAGCCGCTTCAGCGCGAGGCAGAATATCGCCCACGTTGCGCGCCACCCGGAATGTATTGGTGGCTACGGCCCGCACGCGGTTGGGGTGGAATCCCGAAATACGCTCGCCGAATCGCTTCAGCACCGTAATGGCGCGTTCTATGGCTTCCTGATCGAGTTTTTTGTCGGGGCCCAGGCCGGCAGCCAGGCGTACGGACTCTTTAAGCCGGTCGATGGCATAGATTTGTGCAATGCCGTCGTGCTGTACGACGCGGCCGATAGACAGTCGGAAGCTGTTTGAGCCGAGATCGACTGCAGCAAGTAATTGGTCCATTCTGGGGAATTTATAATGAATACTTCCAGATTATAAGGACCGAAACCACCAGTGTTGGGTCCGGGCCGCGATTATGAGTGAAAAGCACGGTTTTGCGTGGAGTTGGGCCGACGCTGTTGCATAATCTCTTAGAGTGTCACATAACTGTCAAAAAAATACTGTAAAAGATTCTGCCCCCCGTCTTATGGATACTGTATGTCTCTTTCTTTTCCCGAGTCGACGCTGCTGAATCGCGAACTGTCTTTGCTGAAGTTCAACGAGCGTGTATTGGCTATGGCTGAAAGCCGCGCTACTCCGCTGCTGGAACGGCTACGCTATCTATGCATAGTCAGTTCAAATCTGGACGAATTTTTTGAAATCCGCATTTCCAGCCTGAAAGAGCAGCAGTTGCAGAACTCGGGCCTGATCGGAGGAGATGGGCTAACCCCGAACGAGGCCTTCGAGCGCGTCCAGGTGGCGGCGCACAGTGTGATAGAACGGCAGAATGCGCTATTGATGACGCAGATCCTGCCCAAGCTTATGGCCGAAGGCATCGGATTGCTCGATCCTTCCTCCTGGACCGACGCTTTGCGCGAGTGGGCTCATGCCACTTTCAATCGGGATGTCATGCCGATGCTGACGCCCATAGGGCTCGATCCGGCCCATCCCTTTCCACGGGTTTATAACAAAAGCCTGAATTTCATCATTTCGCTGTCGGGACAGGATGCATTCGGCCGCCGCGCCTCGATCGCAATTGTCCAGGCGCCCCGCGCCTTGCCGCGATTGATCAAAGTACCCTCCGAGATTGCCGGCATCCCCAACGGATTCATGTTCCTCACCGCCCTGATCAGCGCCTTTGTGGGCGAGTTGTTTCCAGGGCTCGAGGTCAAGGGCTGCCACCAGTGGCGTGTGACACGCAACAGTGATTTGTTTGTCGACGAGGAAGAAATCACGAATTTGCGGCAAGCTCTGCAGGGCGAGCTATCGCAGCGTAATTTTGGCGCCGCGGTCAGGCTTGAAATCGATCATCTCATGCCGCCCGAACTGGCTTCTTTTCTTCAGCGCGAGTTTTCTCTGGAACCCCGGGACACGTATCGGGTCAGCGGCCCGGTCAATCTGTCGCGTTTGATGCATCTGTGCAACACGGTTGAACGCCCCGATCTGCTGTTTCCCGATTATCGGCCCAAAGTGCCCGCGCCGTTCGACGAAGTCCTGGACAAGCCCGACGAGCTGTTCGCGGCGATTGCCGAGCGTGACCGCCTGCTGCACCATCCCTATCAGTCTTTCCAGCCTGTGATCAGTTTTTTGACGGCCGCCGCGTTCGATCCGAACGTAGTCGCCATCAAGCAGACCATCTATCGTACCGGCGAAGATTCCGAGCTGATGCGCCTGCTGCTGACCGCGGCCAAGGCGGGCAAGGAAGTGACCGTGGTGGTCGAACTGATGGCGCGCTTCGACGAACAAACCAATATCAATTGGGCGGCAAAGCTCGAGGCGGTAGGGGCGCATGTCAGTTACGGGGTTGTAGCGCACAAGACTCACGCCAAAATGGTGCTTGTATTGAGGCGTGAAAAAGGCCTGATCAGGCGCTATGGCCATTTGGGCACAGGCAATTATCATCCGCGTACCAGCAAGCTTTACACTGATTTCGGCCTGCTGACGGCAAATCCCAAGATGTGCGAAGACATGGACAAGATTTTTTCGCTGCTGACGGGCTTGGGTGCGCGCCGTCCCCTGAAAATGCTGCTGCAGTCGCCCTTTACCCTGCATGAAACCATGGTGGCCATGATACGGGCCGAGGCCATTCAAGCCAAGGCGGGCCAAAAGGCGCGTGTCATGGCCAAAATGAATTCGCTGCTGGAACCCATCGTAATCGACGAGCTCTACAAGGCGAGCCAGGCAGGCGTCAAGATCGATCTGATCGTCCGCGGGGCGTGCGCCCTGCGCGCGGGTGTTCCCGGCCTGTCTGAAAATATTCAGGTAAGGTCCGTGATCGGGCGTTTTCTGGAGCATTCCAGAGTGTTTTATTTCTATAACCAGGGCGAAGAAAATGTGTATCTGGCTTCGGCCGACTGGATGGACCGGAATTTCTTCCGCCGCGTTGAAGTGGGTTTTCCCATTTTGGACAAAGCCCTCAAGAAACGTGTCATCAGCGAAGCGTTTACCTGCGCGCTACGGGACAACCAGCTGTCGTGGCGCGAGCAGCCGGATGGCAGTTATGTCAAGGTTAAAAGCCGTGGCGCGGCTTTTAATTTGCATAACCACCTGATGCAGACGCTTGGAACATGACGGTCATTTGAATTGTCACGAACGTGTCATATTTGAGGTTTAGCATTGCGTTTGTTCAGGTTATGCCTGTACTTATTGTTCATCAGTCCTAAAGGATCTCTTGATGTTTAAACGCGTTATATTGCAAATCTCGACCGGCATGGCTATTGGTGCAGCGGCACTGTCAGCTCATGCTGCGGACATTACCGGCGCAGGCGCGTCGTTCCCCTATCCCGTTTATGCCAAATGGGCGGCCGAATACAAAGAACAAACAGGTAACCGTGTCAATTACCAGTCCATCGGTTCCGGCGGCGGCCAGCAGCAGATCATTGCGAAAACAGTCGATTTCGGTGCGTCCGATGACCCGATGAAGGGCGATGCCCTGGACAAGAACGGCCTGTTTCAGTTCCCGGCCGTAATCGGCGGCACCGTGCCCGTTGTCAATGTCGATGGCATCAAGGCCGGCCAGCTCAAGCTGTCTGGCGCGGTTCTTGCCGACATCTTCCTGGGTAAAGTCGCCAAATGGGACGATGCCGCCATCAAGGCGCTGAACCCCGGCTTGGCGCTGCCAAGCAAGTCGATTATCGTGGTCCATCGTTCGGACGGTTCGGGCACGACTTTCGGCTGGACCAACTACCTGTCCAAGGTTTCACCTGCCTGGAAATCGCAGGTTGGCGAAGGCAAGGCCGTCAAGTGGCCTGTCGGTCAAGGCGGCAAGGGTAACGAAGGCGTTGCCGCGTATGTGCGTCAGTTGAAAGACTCGATCGGCTATGTCGAATATGCCTATGCCAAGCAAAACAATCTTGCCTGGACCCAGTTGCAAAACAAGGATGGCAAATTCGTGCAGCCTACTCAGCCTGCCTTTGCCGCAGCGGCCGCCAATGCCGACTGGAAGAGCGCGCCTGGAATGGGCGTGGTGCTGACCGACGAGCCCGGTGCGCAGTCCTGGCCTGTGACATCCGCCACGTTCATTCTGGTGCACAAGAAGCAGGACAAGCCGGAAGCAGCCAAACAAGTACTGGCCTTTTTCGACTGGGCCTTCAAAAAAGGCGGCAAATCGGCTGAAGCGCTCGACTATGTTCCTTTGCCTGACGCGGTAACCAGCCAGATTACCGCACTCTGGAAATCCGAGATCAAAGGCCCCGACGGCGCCCCGATCTGGAAATAAGCGTTAAATCAAGGGCTTGTGCGTTTTTGCAAGCCCTGGAGACGGTGCCGTCTGCATGGCACCGTCTTTGTTGTGTAAAAATGGCAGTGAATTTCTTTGTGATCCCCTCTAAAAACAGGAACCTCGCGTGCTTGCATTACTGAGTGTAATAAAGAACCGGCTGTCATGAAAAACCCCCAGAACGTTTTCATGGACACGCTGTTCAGAAACCTGACGCGCACTTTTGCTTTCCTGGTGTTTGCGCTGCTGGCGGCCATCATGGTGTCGCTGATCTATGGCAGCCGCGAATCCATCCTCGCCTACGGAATATCGTTCCTGTGGACCAACGATTGGGATCCCGTCCGCAATATCTATGGCGCCATGGTGCCGGTCGTGGGCACTTTGCTGACCTCGCTGATCGCCCTGGCCATAGCCGTTCCCATATCCTTCGGCATTGCCATGTTTCTGACCGAGTTGTCGCCTACCTGGCTGCGCAGGCCGTTGGGCACCGCAATTGAAATGCTTGCGGCGATACCTTCGATTATCTATGGCATGTGGGGGCTATTTGTTTTTGTGCCGGTTTTTCAGGAATACATACAGCCGCCCTTGATTGCGTTTTTTGAACCCATACCTGTATTGAACGAGCTGTTTGCCGGTCCTCCGTTCGGGATTGGGATTTTTACGGCGGGGCTTATCCTGTCGATCATGGTGATCCCGTTCATTACGGCGGTGATGCGCGATGTATTCGAAGTGGTTCCGCCCATGTTCAAGGAATCGGCATACGGCCTGGGCAGCACGACCTGGGAAGTCGTCTGGAAGGTGGTGCTGCCTTTCACTAAAAACGGCGTTATCGGCGGCATTATGCTGGGCTTGGGGCGTGCCCTGGGCGAAACCATGGCGGTGACCTTCGTGATCGGCAATGCATTCAACTTGCCAAGCTCTGTTTTCTCGCCGTCCAACTCGATCGCATCGGCTCTGGCCAATGAGTTTAACGAAGCGGGGGGTATGCAAAAATCCGCCTTGCTCGAACTGGGGCTTATTCTGTTCCTGATTACCACGGTGGTCCTGGCGTTGTCTAAAATGCTTTTGCTTCGTTTGTCCAAAAACGAAGGCACTTCGCATTAACCGGATACATTCATGTTCAATCCCGACTCGACCGTCAGCGTTTCCAATAAAGTATATAAGCGCCGTCACCGCTTCAATCGCCTTATGCTGACTTTGTCGCTGGCGACTCTGTTGTTTGGCCTGTTCTGGTTGTGCTGGATCATTCTTACCCTGATCTACAAGGGCGGCCCGGCTCTTTCCTATACTTTGTTCACGCAAAATACTCCACCGCCCGGTGCGAACGGAGGGCTGCTCAACGCCATTTTCGGCAGTGTGATGATGTCGGCGGTAGGTACCCTGATTGGTACGCCTATCGGGGTGCTGGCTGGCACTTACCTTGCCGAATACGGAAAACGCGGCTGGCTGGCGCCGGCTACGCGATTCCTGAACGATGTGTTGTTGTCGGCTCCGTCGATTATTATCGGCTTGTTCATTTATGCGATTTATGTGGCCCAGGTAGGCCATTATTCCGGCTGGGCAGGCGCATTCGCCTTGGCGATTCTGGTCATACCCGTGGTAGTGCGCTCTACCGACAATATGCTGATGCTGGTTCCCAATAGCTTGCGGGAAGCCGCTGCCGCGCTGGGGTGCCCGCAATGGCGCATTATTACCCTGATCTGCTACCGGGCAGCCCGTTCGGGCATCATGACGGGGGTGCTTCTGGCGATTGCCCGCATTTCGGGCGAAACCGCCCCCTTGCTGTTTACCGCCTTGAATAATCAATTCATGTCCGTGGACATGAATACCCCCATGGCCAACTTGCCGGTCGTGATTTTCCAGTATGCGGCGAGTCCGTTCGCCGACTGGAACAGATTGGCATGGGCCGGTGCTACGCTGATCACTTTGCTGGTGCTGGGCATCAATATCGCCGCGCGCTCTTTTTTCCGTAAATAAAATAGAACGAGGGCCAATGCCTTCGTGGCTGGACTGACTATGCAAACTTCCATACCCGCAGGACAAGTAAAAATCGATGTCAAGAACCTCAATTTTTATTATGGCAAGTTTCACGCCATACGCGACGTTAACCTGTCGATTCAGGAAAACAAGGTAACGGCTTTTATCGGGCCGTCGGGCTGTGGGAAATCGACGCTGCTGCGAACCTTCAACCGTATGTTCGAGCTGTATCCGGGGCAACGCGCCGAAGGCGAGATCAATCTTGATGGCGAGAATCTGCTGACGTCGAAAATGGACATCTCGCTGATACGGGCAAAAGTCGGTATGGTGTTTCAGAAGCCGACTCCATTCCCCATGAGCATCTACGACAACATTGCGTTTGGCGTGCGTTTATTCGAAAAACTCAGCAAAGGCGAAATGGACGAGCGTGTGGAATGGGCGCTTTCCAAGGCGGCTTTGTGGAATGAGGTCAAAGACAAGCTGAACCAAAGCGGCAACGGCCTGTCGGGCGGCCAGCAGCAGCGCCTGTGCATTGCCCGCGGAGTCGCCATCAAACCCGAAGTCCTGCTGCTTGATGAGCCGTGTTCGGCCCTCGACCCCATTTCCACCGCCAAGATCGAAGAGCTGATCGCCGAATTGAAATCGGACTACACGGTGGTCATTGTGACCCACAATATGCAGCAGGCCGCGCGCTGCTCCGACTACACCGCGTACATGTACCTGGGCGAACTCATGGAGTACGGCGAAACCGATCAAATCTTCGTCAAGCCTGCACGCAAAGAAACCGAAGATTACATTACCGGCCGATTTGGCTGAGGCCTGTATCGGCCTGGGTGGAAGCTGCTGCCGGCAAGAACCGGCAGCTTGCCCGGCCTGCGGGCGATTGCGTGGACCGTTTCAGTTCCAGGAGCCGCCTTTGCCGCCGACGCTGTAGCGGCCGGCGCCAAGCAGCAGGATAGCCACGCTGCCGAACAAATAGAAATACTGCAATTCGACTTGCGCGCCGCCGTTGTTGCTCAGGTGGAATAACTGTGCGCTGTGAACCAGGGCCAGCGCCACCACCATGTTGATCGCGGCGAGCAGGCCGCCCAGGCGAGTATATAGGCCCAGGATAATGAGGACGGGTGCAAGCACTTCACCCAGGTAGACCGCCCAGGCGAAGAATGCGGGCAGGCCGTGCGCCGTCGCCATGTTTGCGATGAAGCCAGTCCCGTGAAGTATTTTGGAAATGCCGTGCAGCAGCAACAGAATGCCCAGGGTCAGGCGCAGAACCAGCTTGCCAAGATCGTCGTGTGAGTTTGCGGACATAGAAGTAATACCCCGTGATAAAAATAAAATGCCGGTTTTTGGCAACTGGCCGACATTATAGGGGGAGTATGGCTGGTTTTTATAAACCGGTACCGACAAACGCCTGCAATTCCTTGGTCCCGGGCCGATCGAGAATCTCGGGGCCGCCTGTTTCCCAGACGAGCCCGTCCTTCATGTATATCACCCGGTCGGCCAGTTTGCGGGCAAAGCCCATTTCGTGGGTGACCAGGATCATGGTCATGCCGCCGGCGGCCAAGTCTTCTATGACCTTCAGGACTTCTCCTGTAAGCTGCGGGTCGAGCGCCGATGTGACTTCGTCGAACAGCATGACCTTCGGGGCCATCGCCAGCGAGCGGGCGATGGCCACCCGCTGTTGCTGCCCCCCCGATAGCTGCTCGGGGTAGCTATCCGCCTTTTCCACCAGGCCTACTTTATTCAGGACATTCAGTGCAATTTCCCTGGCTTCGTGCTTGGGCAATTTCTTGATGTGCCGCAAGGAAAGAACAATGTTTTTCTCGACGGTCAGGTGGGGAAACAGGTTGTAGCTTTGGAACACAATGCCCACGTCTCGCCGCAACTGCTTCAAATCGACGCCGTGCGCGCCGACATTGTGGCCGCAAACCTGGATATGCCCTCCATCGATTTTTTCCAGGTAGTCGATACACCGCAAAGCCGTACTCTTGCCCGAGCCGCTTTGACCGATGATGGCCACAACCTCGCCTTTCTGCACTTCAAAACTGATGCCTTTGAGCACGGCATTCGAGCCGAACTTCTTGTGGACATTGTCGAATTTAACTATAGCTGTCATGCCGGTTCTCTAGAGGGATTTCACGAGGCGCTTGTGATTTTTTCCGGCAGATCGACTCCGTTGTATTTTTTGTAGAACTGATTCAGCTTTCCATTTTTCAGATTTGTCTTGATCCAGCCGTTGATCCAGTTTTTAAGATCTGTGTCGCCTTTGCGCACTCCCACCCCAAAAGAGATTTCCTTCAAGGTGAATTTGCTTTCCAGATGCAGCGCCGGATTTTTTTCATTCATCAGCTTGACCATTGCCGGGTTTTGCGCAACCAATTTGACCTGCCCGCTGGTGACCGAAGTCAGGGTAGTGGCTTCGTCGTCGAACCTGACGATTTGCGCCGAAGGCGGTGCCACTTTGGTAACGGCAACGTCATTGGTAGTGCCACGGGTCGCGGCAATGCGTTTGCCGGCCAAGTCGGCGGGAGTATGAATGTTCATCGATACCGGGGCGGCAAGCACGTTCAGAACGGCTGCGTACGGCATCGAGAAATCAATGACCTGCTGACGTTCCGGCGTCACGGCCAGCGTTGAAATAACGATGTCGGCGCGCTTGCTGATCAGAAAGGGAATCCGGTTCGGCCCCGTGGTGGGTACGATTTCCAGTTTGACACCCAGATCCTGGGCCAGCAGTTGTGCCGTATTGACGTCATATCCTTCGGCTTCCAGGTTTGGCCCTTTGAAGCCGAATGGAGGATTGCCCAAGTCGATGGCTACTTTGATGACCTTATGGGCCTTGATATCCGACAAGGTATCCGCCTGGACGGCGCCGTGCGCCATAATGAATGCGGACAGCATGCCGATCATGAAGAGTTGCTTTTTCATTCCTGCTCCTGTGATGTTTAGCTATTTCTTTAGCTTGTCTTCCATTTTTTTGCTTAAAACGGAAAGGGGGAAACAAATGACAAAATACAGACAAGCAGCCAAGCCGAAATACAGGAATGGCTGAAAAGTGGAGTTGTTCAATATTTTCGAGTTGTAGGCCAATTCGGCGTAACCCACTACCAGCGACGCTATCGATGTATTCTTGACGAGCTGAACCATGAAGCCCACGGTAGGGGGTAAGGCAAGCTTGAATGCTTGTGGCAGCACGATCAGGAACAACCTCTGGGTTTTGTTGAAACCCAGGCATTCCGAGGCTTCCCATTGCTGCCTGGGCACCGCCTTGGTGCAGCCTTGCCATATTTCTCCAAAATATGAAGACGCATAAAACGTAAGCGCCACGGTGGCGGCAAGCAAGGGGCTTAGTGTGAGCCCGAACAGACTGGGCCCGTAAAAACTGATGCCCATCAGGACAAGCAATGGAATGCCTTGCAATACGGCAACATATATAGAGCCGGAAAAATGCACATATCTGTTTTTTGATATTTTCAGCAGACTGACGATAAAACCCAGCAGGCCGCCAAATAGGAAAGCCAACAGACTAAGGATGATGGTGCCTTTGAAGCCATCCAGCAAAAAGAGAAGTTGATGCGTATTCATGTCGGTTGGCGTGATGATCAGCTACAGCGGCGTGCCTAGTTTGCGTTGTCGTGGAAATATGAATTTGCCGAACAATACAAACAGGTAACGCACCAGGAAGGACAGGAGCAAATAGATCACGCCCAGTACCAGGAAAGCCTCGAAGTTTCGGAAGGTAAGGCTTTGAATCCTGGCGACCGCGCCAAACAGTTCATCCACGCCGACAGCCGACAATATGCTGGAGGCCAGCATCAATAATACATATTGGCTGATCAGAGACGGATAGACTCGTTCCATGGACGGAGCCAGTACAACGTAAAAAAATGTTTGGACTCTGTTGTGCCCTAGGCATTCCGCAGCTTCTATTTGGCCTTTGTGTATGGATTCGATACCGGCGCGCATGATTTCCGCCGTGTATGCACTGACGTTGATAACCAGGGCTATGGTGGCGCCTGCAAGTATGGGCAAATCGATATTGATGCTGGCCAGCCCGAAAATCAGAAAATAGGCCTGGATCAGTAATGGAGTATTGCGGATGATTTCTATATAGGCTATGGCTAGAAGGCGCCCGGGCCTGAACGTGCTGATCCGCATATAGGCCAATGCGGTGCCAACAATAAACCCCAGGACCGTTGCCAATGCCGTCAGCTTGACTGTGGTCCACAGTCCCTGCGCTATCAAGGGCCAGTATTGGAGAATAATTTCAAAATTGAACGTGTAATTCACGGTTCGGGCCGCTCCCGCAGAGTGCCAGCGGCCTTGGAAATTTCATTTAAAAGAAAAGGCATAAACTGCCGATAGAGGATTTCCGGCCTGATGATTGGTTCAAAATTGTGGGTACTCATGCGTACAACGCTGATCATGTGTTGGGTAAGTTATCGGACATGGTAGGTTGCGTGGCCGAGCAGGGTCAACTTAGCAATTACCCTGATATACTAATATATAAGTATTGGTTCAGCATTGATTTATTGGCGATTTTTCAGGCTGACCGTGATAGGATTCTTCAAGAACTCCAGTTAATATTTTTCATGCAAGGTGAAGAGCGATGTGGGAAGTAAGCCAGCGGTATCCCGATCCCAGGATTGAAATCTTCCACAGGAATTTCGAAAAATACCGCTTGTTCAGCGCCGCCGTTGAACAGCTGGCTACAGGAACGCGCTGGGGGGAAGGCCCTGTCTGGTTCGGTGACGGACGATACTTGCTGTGGAGCGACGTGCCCAATAGCAGAATCATGAAATGGGAAGAAAGCAGCGGCAGCGTGTCGGTGTATCGCGGGCCCAGCAATCATGCCAACGGCAATACACGTGATCGACAGGGAAGGCTGGTCACATGCGAACATGGCTCGCGTCGGGTCACCCGAACGGAATACGACGGGTCCATTACGGTTCTGGCCGATTCGTTTGACGGCAAGCCCCTTAATTCACCCAACGATATTGTCGTGAGTTCCGACGGAGCGGTCTGGTTTACCGATCCGCCGTTCGGTCTGCATAATTTTTACGAAGGCACTGTGGCAAAGCAGGAGCTTCCCGCCAATGTCTACCGCATCGACGGCGGCACAGGAAAGCTTTCTGTCGTGGCGTCCGATATCGAAGGCCCCAACGGCTTGTGTTTTTCGCCCGACGAAAAATTGCTATACATCGTGGCTTCGCGCGCGCGCCCCAATCGCCTGATCTACGCCTTCGATGTCACCGCCGATCTCCAGGGCATAACGAACAAGCGGACCCTGATCGATTGCGGGGCAGGTACTTCCGACGGCATCCGATGCGACGAAGACGGTAACTTGTGGTGCGGGTGGGGCATGGGGACCGAAGAGCTGGACGGTGTGCGGGTATTTGACAATACCGGCGCGCCGCTTGGGCATATACATCTTCCCGAGCGATGCGCCAACATCTGTTTTGGCGGGCAGCATAATAATCAGTTGTTCATGGCGGCCGGGAAAGCCTTGTACCGGCTGTTTGTCAATACTCGCGGGGCTATTCGATAGCGGGTGGCCAAAGTATCAACAGCCTACCGAAGTTGCGCCCGCAAGCTTTTGCAGTGCCTGCATATCAAGAAGCTGGACTTCGCGCTGATGGATGCGAATCAGGCCGTCGCGTCCAAAACGGGACAGCAGGCGGCTGACTGTTTCCAGTGTCAATCCCAGGTAGTTGCCCAGGTTTTCCCGGCTCATGCGCAAGAGAAATTCAGTCGACGAGTAGCCCAGGGCCGACAGGCGCTGGGACATGTTCAATAGAAATAAAGCTATGCGTTGCTCTGAACGCAAACCTCCCATGGACATGGCCATCTGCTGGGAGCGCTGGATTTCCTTGCTCATCAAACGCCTGAATTGTTGTTGCAAAACAGGCAGATGCTGAGCAAGCAGATCCATTTCGTCGAGGCGAATGACGCATACCTCGGTGTTTTCCATGGCGATGGCGTTTGACGGCTGCCGCATGTCGGCCAGGCCGTCCAGGCCAGTGATTTCCCCGGGCAATAGAAAACCGGTGATTTGAACCTGGCCGGATGCATCTTCAAGCTGGGTTTTGATTGATCCGGAACGTATGGCATAGACGGCTTCGACCTTATCGCCAAGGCGAAACAACGCAGTGGCTTTTTGCAGCTGGATCCGTTCCTTGATGAGTTGGTCGAGCGTGGTGCGCTGCTCATGCGACATGCCCAAGGGCAAGCACAGATCGCTCAGCATGCAAGTCGAGCAATGGGTCGCATCGGCCGTGACGGAAAAGGTCTTTCGCATACGTTTCTTACATTATCAGAAAATTTGTCTACCGCTTACCAGCGGTCGAATCGAAAGAATCGGCAACTTTTGATGGCATGACAGCATGCCCTGTCTCATCCACTACCTGGATGCAAGTGTAGCATTGACATCTTCCCTGTGCCTTTGTCGTTGTAATTCGTGGCATTCAAGGAGGGTCAGGGCACCTGTGCGAGGCGCCCGTTACCTGCGGGGAGCTATCGGCGGCCTATTCAGCTTGGGCCAAATAGCAGGGCTTGTCCGTGCGCATCAAATGGAATAAAGGCATCGGCGGCACCGGCCTTGATTGCTTCCACCATGCTGTTCAAAGCGGCTTCGACCTGCTCCGGGGTAGGCGGGACCCCGTTTTTGCCCGAAAGCGCCGCGGTGAAAACAATGGCCCACTCCGGCAGGAACTGGTGGGATTCCTCAAGCAGTCCGTTGAACTCGCCCAGTTCTTCCGGCGCCTTGTCGAGGCATATCAGGGGTATCAGCGCGCCCCCCGTTCCAGCTTCGAAGGCGGAACGTTGCTCCGGCGTACAGTCATCGGGCAGCTCCGTTTTAGTAAATACGAAAAGAAGCTTTTGCGGCTCTTTTTGCAACCGTGCCGCCTGCACCAGATCGTCGAAACTTGAAATTTCCATTAGGTATGTTCCTCCAACCTGGTGGCGATAAGGGCAGCGCGAGGCGGACGGCTTGGTTGAGCGTCACCGCTTCGCCCATCTAGCTGAGTATGCCTTACATTGGATTGATACAGCAGTATCAGCGATACCCAGACAATCCCATAAAGCAGCATGAAGCAACTGGAACGCACAGCGAACCAGTCGAGAATAATACCGAACAAAATGGGCAGCAAGAATCCACCTAGACCTCCCGCCAGGCCGACAATGCCTGTCACCACACCCATTTGTTCCGGGAAATCGTCGGCGACATACTTAAACGTGGACGCCATGCCGAACGCAAACACCACGCCTAGAATGAATAGCAGTGCGATGAACACCGGGACCCCAAGATGGATATGGAAGCTGCGCGGGCCGTTGATCGTGTTCACGATGAAAGAGGTGTCCGGATACGACAGCAGGAACAGGCATATCCATGCGACCCAAAGCCCCCACCAGGTGACTTTATGTGCGCCGAATCGATCGGCAAGGCTGCCTCCGACGGCTCGCAGTATCGAGCCTGGCAGTGAGAAGCCGGCAGCCAGGGCTGCCGCGGCCACGACCGAAATCCCGAATTCCCCCTTCAGATACTGCGGAATCCAAAGCGACAAGGCGGTGAAGCCGCCGAAGCAGATTGAATAATATTGACAGTACTTCCAGACTTTGGGATCTTTCAGAACCAAAAACTGTTTGGTCCATGGTCCGGTTGTGTTTTTCCGGACGCCGGGGTCGGCCATGGAGCCGAGCCAAAAAACGATGGCTGTCACGAGTAACGCGACCGCGTAGATCTTCGGCACTGTCCTCCAGCCGTAGGTGGCCTGCAGCGAGGGCGTGATGAAAAGATTCACGGCGGCGCCTACCGTTCCCGCGCCGAAAAAACCCATGGCGAAGCCTCGCCTTTCGGGTGGGAAGAAGCGGGCCACGTAGGGAGTTCCCACCGCGAACGATGCCCCCACGGCCCCCAGGCACAGTCCGATCGCAAGAAACTCCCACAACACCGTGGCATACGAGACCAGGTAAACCGGAACAGCGCAAAGAACCAGTAATAGCGTCATGACCAGGCGGCCGCCGAAACGATCCGTCCAGATGCCCAGCGGCAAACGCAAAAGGGCGCCGGTCAGAACCGGCATTGCGGTCAGTAGCCCGAATTCGGTGCTGTTCAACCCAAGCTCGGTTCGCAGTTCGATACCGATCACGCCGAACATCATCCACACCACGAAGCAAACCATAAATGCCAGCGTAGTGACGCATAAAACCAGCATCGGACTTTTTTGCGAGGCCATAAGCGCTCCAATGATTGTTACTGCAGCAGAGGCCCTGGCCGTACATCCAGCGTAATGCCGGTCACGTCGGCGCCGGACACCAGAAGCGTCAGGTATTGCTGAATCGATTTATGCCGCACGTGCTCTGAGAGATAGAGCCCGATTGACTCCCGCACACTTTCGTACGGAAGTGGGGTGCCTGGAATCCGGCGCTCCACCAGCACAATATGAAAACCGTAGCGTGAGTTGACCAGTCCGGGCAGCAAGCCGGTGCGTGTGGTGCCGAAAATCGCCGCCTCAAATTCGGGTACGCTTTCTCCTTGAGTCAACTGCCCCAGGTTTCCTCCTACCTGGCCCGAGGGGCAGTTCGATAAAGCCGCGGCGAGCGCTTCGAAGCGCTCGGGATATTGCATGAGTTCACGGTGTGCTTGCTCCGCGCGGGCACGAATTTTCGTCATTGTCGATTTCTTCGTCAAGGCGAAGAGAATGTGGCGGGCAAAGACCAGTTCAGGGCTGCTGAATTTCTGTGCGTTTGCGGTGTAGTAACGTCGGCATTCCTCGTCCGATGGGGTCGGAGTCGTGCAATCCATTTCCAGCAGATGGTCAATGGTGCGGTCGTCAAGTTCAGCGCCTTTTTGCAATATGCCGTTCTCGACGGCCTTTTGTGTCAATAGTTCGCGCACCACCAGCGCCAGGCGCGCCGCGTGGCTGGCGTCGGCCTTGTCCGCATGGCAAGCCAATTCGGTCACGATCGCGCCGGCATCGATCGTGACGCCATTGACGCTTAGTTCTATATTGTCAGCTGTTGATGTATCCATTGTGGTTGAGTGCATGGTCATGTTCTCGATTCAGCGCTTGCGCACGATTTGTTGGGGGCGAAACAGATAGCCAACAGTCGCCACGCCGCTCCATATGTGAACCAGGCGTGTAAATGGAGAGATCAGAAAGATCGTGAATCCGAGCGCGATGTGGGCTTTATAGACCAGCGGCACATGGGCGATAAGGCCGGCGACTCCGGGCTGGAACGTGACGATTCCCTTTACGTAGTCGCTAAGGATTTCGAACATGACGCCGTCCATATGGGCCAGCGATATTGGAACCGTAGCCAACCCCAGGGCGAGTTGCAGCCATAATATCGCGGCGACCAGAATATCCATGCGCGTGCTGTTGGTGCGGATTCGCGGATCCGATAGCCGGCGATAGAGCAAGACCGACAAGCCGATGATCGCCACGATTCCGGCGCTACCCCCCGCAGCCATCGCCACGAACTGATGTTGCGAAGCGTTCAGAAAGGGAGCAACCATCCAGTGCGGCGCGAGAAATCCAACGAAATGGCCGCCAATCACGATCAATACACCGACATGGAACAGCGTGCTGCCCAGGCGCAGCTGCCGGCGTCTTAGCAGTTGAGATGAATCACTTTTCCAGGTGTACTGTTCGCGGTCAAATCTGATCAGGCTGCTGGCCAGCCATATCGCAAGACAGATGTAAGGATACACACCGAACAAGAATGAATTAGTAAAAGCTTGATTCATGAGGCATTTCCAACAAGACTTTTGTTTTCGGAGGCCTGCGGCATGTACCAATGCCGTTGCTTTTCACTAGCGTGAAGGCCGTTTTTCATAAAACCGGATGGGCTGGGGCTGCGCTGAACCGGGGGCTTGCGCACCAAGAAAACTCACAGGCTCGTCTTCCCATTCGCGGTCCAGCGCAGGGCCATCGACCTCGCGGTTTGCATAGGCGTCGGCGACGGAGATGGCCGCGGCCAACGGCTTTTCACCGGCAAGTGGCAACAATGCGGCGACCGCGGCGAAATAAGGCGTATTGCGTTCGGCAAGCCGGGTCGCAATGGCCCGCACGATATCGGCGATTTCGCCCAGTAAGGCAGTGGCTTGTTCGAGTGTTTCTTGCGCCAGAAATTCCAGGAATACGGGTAAATAGTCCGGCAGTTCGGACTGGCCCAGGAATAGGCCTTTTGCTTCGTACATGGCGATCAAGTCGACCATGGCCTGCCCGCGATCGCGCGACTCGCCATGGACGTGTTCAAACAGATAGAGGGACGTAGCCTGGCCGCGGTCGAAGGTTTCCACATAATCTTCCTGCAGATCCATGAGTGGGCGTGTCGACAGCAGGTCGAGCAGATCGCTCAGGCTTGAGCGTGTGGCCGGCGTAAACGCTGGATGCTGGATCAGCACGGCGCGAATCTCGGCCAATTGGCCGACCAGCGACTGATCGGGATAATCCAGCAGCGCGCTCAACATGCTGAAAATGGCTTGATTGTCTTTCATCTTATTTGTCCGCCGCATGTATTGGAATCGTCTTTCGTTCCTTGCTGATGCCTTTGCGGCCGCCAAACAGACTGGTTTCAGAGGTGCCGTCTGAACAACCGTTGCCGAATGAGAAACCGCAGGAGGCGCGCAGGTCGAAGGCATCTTCCGCGTATTCGCGGTGCGTGCTTGGAATGACGAATCGATCTTCGTAGTTGGCGATGGCCAGATAGCGGTACATTTCATCGACTTGTGCGATGCTCAGATCGACTTCGTAGAGCAATTCCGGGTTTTCTCTACGATCGACATGGCGCCCGCGCATGAAGGCGCGCATCGCCAGCATGCGCTTGAGTGCCAGGCGCACGGGCGGTTCGTGGCCGGCTGTGAGCAGGTTGGCCAAGTAGCGCAGCGGGATGCGTAGCGAATCGACATCGGGCAGCAGCCCATTCATGCCGAGCCGGCCGTCATTGGCGGCCGAGTTGATGGGTGAAAGAGGGGGCACATACCACACCATGGGCAGTGTCCGGTATTCGGGGTGCAGCGGAAAGGCGACTTTCCACTCAACCGCCATCTTGTATACGGGCGAGCGGCGAGCGGCCTCAAGCCAATTGTCCGGCACGCCGTCGCGAGCGGCTTGCTCGCGCACGGCCGGATCGTCCGGATCGAGAAAGATCGAGAGCTGGGCTTCATACAGATCTTTGGGATCGGTAACCGATGCGGCGGCCTGGATCTGGTCTGCGTCGTAAAGCAGGACGCCCAGATAGCGAATCCGCCCCACGCAAGTTTCCGAACAGACGGTGGGTTGGCCCGCTTCGATACGCGGATAGCAGAAAATGCATTTTTCCGATTTTCCGCTTTTCCAGTTGTAGTAAATCTTCTTGTAGGGGCATCCCGAGACGCACATGCGCCAGCCGCGGCACTTGTCCTGATCAATCAGAACGATTCCGTCTTCTTCACGCTTGTATATCGCTCCGGAAGGACAGGAGGCCACACAGGCCGGGTTAAGGCAGTGCTCGCATAGCCGCGGCAAATACATCATGAAGGTATTTTCAAACTCGCCGTGGATATCCGTCTGTACCTGGTCGAAATTGTAGTCTTGCTTGCGTTTTTCGAACTCGCCGCCAAGGATTTCCTCCCAGTTCGGGCCCCACTCGATTTTTTCCAGCCGATCGCCGGTGATGAGCGAACGCGGCCGTGCAACCGGTCCGGCCTTGACGTCGCCGGCCTCTTGCAAATGCGCATAGTCGAACGTGAACGGCTCGTAGTAATCGTCGATCTCGGGCAAGTTCGGATTGCCAAAAATGTTGGCAAGCACGCGCCACTTGCTGCCGGCGCGAAGCTCAATCTTGCCGTTGGCCTTGCGCTTCCATCCGCCATTCCAGCGATCCTGGTTTTCCCAGTCCTTGGGGTAACCAATGCCTGGCTTGGTTTCGACATTATTGAACCATGCGTACTCCATCCCTTCGCGCGAGGTCCAGACGTTCTTGCATGTGACGGAGCACGTATGACAGCCTATGCACTTGTCCAGATTCATCACCATGCCGATTTGGGCGCGGATTTTCATCGTTTTCCTCCCATTTCATCGCCGATCGCCGAAAGCGCCTGGTCGCTTTCTTCATCCGTCCAGTCGACCGCCTTCATCTTGCGTATGATGACGAATTCGTCGCGGTTCGAGCCGACCGTGCCGTAATAATTGAAGCCGTAGGAAAGCTGCGCATAACCGCCGATCATGTGAGTAGGCTTGATCATGATGCGCGTGACTGAATTATGGATGCCGCGTACACCGGTGGTTTCGGTTCTGGGTGTGTTGATGATCTTTTCCTGCGCGTGGTACATCATGACCGCACCCTCGGGAATGCGCTGGCTGACGACCGCCCTGGCGCTCAATGCGCCGTTCAGGTTAAAGGCTTCGATCCAGTCGTTGTCGACCACGCCGATTTTCCTGGCGTCGACCTCGGACATCCAGACGATCGGGCCACCACGCGAAAGCGTGAGCATCAACAGATTGTCGGAGTAGGTGCTGTGTATGCCCCATTTCTGATGAGGCGTCAGAAAATTCAACGCGATCTCGGGATTGCCATTGGAGCGGCTGCCTTCCATGCCCGTCGTGCTCCGTGTGTCGATAGGTGCCTTGTAGACACATAGCGACTCGCCGAAATCCCGCATCCAGGCGTGATCCTGATAGAGCTGCTGGCGCCCGGAGAGGGTACGCCATGGGATCAGTTCATGCACATTTGAGTAGCCTGCGTTATAGGACACATGCTCGGATTCGATTCCGCTCCAGGTGGGCGATGAGATGATCTTGCGCGGCTGCGCCTGGATATCGCGAAAACGGATTTTTTCGTCTTCGCGTGCGCGCGCCAGATGCGTGTGATCGATCCCGGTGAGCGTCGACAACGCTTGCCATGCCTTGACGGCCACTGCGCCGTTGGTTTCCGGCGCGAGCGAAAGAACCACTTCGGCCGCGTCGATTCCCGAAAGAATTTGTGGCCGCCCGTGCGATACGCCTTCGTCGACGACGGTATGGTTCAATGCTCGAAGCTGTTCGATTTCTTCGCCGGTTTTCCAGGTGATGCCTTTACCGCCGTTGCCCAATGAGTCGAGGAGCGGCCCGAGCGAGGTGAATTTACGATAAGTGTTCGGATAGTCCCGTTCAACGGCGACAATACTTCCCATGGTTTTCCCTGGAACCGGTTCGCATTCGTTCTTACTCCAGTTGGCTATTGCCCCGGTCTGGGCTATCTCCCCCGGGCTGTCATGCTGGAGCGGCGACAGCACGATGTCATGCTCGACACCCAAATGCCCTTCGGTCAGCTCAGAGAATTTTTTGGCTATGCCTTTGTAAATCTCCCAATCGCTTTTGGACTGCCATGCGGGATCGACCGCCGCCGATAGCGGATGAATGAACGGATGCATATCGGACGTATTCATATCGTCCTTTTCATACCAGGTCGCCGTGGGCAGAACGATGTCTGAATACAGGCAGGTGGTTGACATCCTGAAGTCGAGCGTCACAACCAGGTCGAGCTTGCCCTCCGGCGCTTTTTCATGCCACTTCACTTCCTTTGGCAAAATACCAGCGCTCGAACCCAGGTCCTTTCCTTGCACGCCATGCTTGGCGCCCAGCAGGTGTTTGAGAAAATACTCATGCCCTTTCCCCGATGATCCAAGCAGGTTCGAGCGCCAGATGAAAAGATTTCTGGGGAAATTTTCTTCAGCATCGGGATCGATGCAAGACATTTCTAGAGTACCGTTCCTGAGTTCTTTCGCGACATAGGCAGCGGCGTCCGAGCCGGCAGCTGCTTTGCCGATCTCAAGTGGATTGGTCTTGAACTGCGGCGCGGAGGGCAACCATCCCATCCGCTCGGCGCTGACGTTGTAGTCGATCGGACTTTGAGCAAACTGTTTGCGATCGGCCAGCGGCGACAGCAATTCGGTGACATTCATCGTTTCATAGCGCCACTGATCGCTGTGCGCGTAGAAGAACGAGGTTCCATTCATGAAGCGCGGCGGACGATGCCAGTCGGTTGCGAAGGCGAGCGGCAGCCAACCCGTTTGCGGCCGAAGCTTTTCCTGACCCACATAATGCGACCAGCCTCCGCCTGACTTGCCTATGCATCCGCACATGACGAGAAGATTGATGATGGATCGATAGCTCATGTCCATGTTGAACCAGTGGTTCAAGCCGGCGCCGAGGATCACCATCGATTTGCCTTCGGTCTTGTGGGCATTGTCGGCGAATTCGCGTGCAACATTGATGACATCGTTGCGGCTGACGCCCGTGATTTTTTCCTGCCAGGCAGGCGTATAAGGCACATCGTCGTCGAAACTGGCGGCGACATTGGGGCCGCCCAGCCCTTGATCCACTCCATAGTTGGCAATGAACAGGTCGTACACGGTTGCTACCAGCACTTCGCCATGGCGGGTCGCAACCTTACGCACCCCGATGCGGCGCTGCAGCACGCCGGCGTGGCCCGTATGCGTGAAATGGGTGTGTTCAACGTTGCCGAAATAGGGGAAGGCAACGTCGATTACCTCATCGTGGTTCGCGGCGAACGACATGGCTGGCCGAATCGGATTGCCACGGCTGTCTTCTTCGCGCAGATTCCATTTTCCGGCGTCGCCACCTTCTTTTTGGCCCCAGCGAAAGCCTACCGAACCCACCGGCGCCACAAGCTTTCCGCTCAATTCATCGAATGCGACCGTTTTCGAGGCGGCATTGTTTTCCTGCCCAAGAGCATCGTCGAATTCCTCGGATCTCAGCAAGCGCTCCGGTACGTAATGATCTCCTTGCTTGACCACTCGCACCAGCAGCGGCATGTCGGTAAAGCGCCTGCAGTAGTCCGCGAAGTAATCGCTTTTGCCTGAAACGTGAAATTCCTTGAGCACGACATGCCCCATGGCCAGGCCGAGTGCAGCATCGGTGCCTTGCTTGGGGTGCAGCCAGATATCGCCGAACTTGGCGCCTTCGGCATAGTCGGGAAAAACCGATACGACCTTGGTGCCGCGATACCGGACCTCGGTCATGAAATGGGCGTCGGGGGTACGCGTTTGCGGTACGTTCGAGCCCCACATCATGATAAAAGTCGAGTTATACCAGTCGGCCGATTCCGGAACGTCGGTTTGTTCTCCCCAGGTTTGCGGCGAGGCGGGCGGCAGATCGCAATACCAGTCGTAAAAGCTTAAGTTGACGCCACCGATCAGCGACAGATAGCGGCTGCCTGCCGCGTAGGAAATCATCGACATCGCGGGTATGGGTGAAAAGCCGACCACCCGGTCCGGGCCATGCCGCTTGATGGTGTGAATGTTCGCCGCGGCGATCATTTCGTTGACTTCATCCCAGCTTGACCGGATGAAACCGCCAAGGCCGCGGCGGCGCGTATACGAGGCGCGAGCCTCCGGGTCGTCGACAATGGCGCTCCAGGCTTCCACCGGCGCGAGCGTCAAGCGTTTTTCACGCCACCGTTTGAGCAAGGCGCCGCGAACCAGCGGGTATTTAAGACGGTTTGCGCTGTAGAGATACCATGAATACGATGCGCCGCGCGCACAACCACGCGGTTCGTGATTCGGCATGTCGGGGCGGGTGCGCGGATAATCGGTTTGCTGGGTTTCCCACGTGACTATCCCGCTTTTGACATATATTTTCCACGAGCACGAACCGGTACAGTTGACGCCGTGAGTGGAGCGGACGATCTTGTCATGCTGCCATCGTTTTCGATAGGCATCTTCCCACCCTCGATCTTCATTGGTGGTCATGCCGTGGCCATCCGAGAAAGTGGGTCTTGACGTGGAAAAATATTTCAGGCGATCAACAAAATGGCTCAACTGAACTGCTCCAAGTCATGCAAAGCATGAAATTTAAATGCCGGGATTGCATTGTCGACGTGACTTGAAGCAGCTTAATGGAGTACTCGTGAACGACATTTGCGCTAGCGCAAACTTTCTGCAATTTTTTTTAGTTATTGTGTAACCGCAGCAAATCGCAGTCTTGATTTAAGTAGACGGCACAGCTTCGTCTCCGGCATGAAACCACACTCAAATCAATTTTAATGTTAGGATTGCGTGGATTGCGGTTCAGGTGCGTCATCGGGTTCAGTAAGCCGGCTTAGATAAACTGGCAGGAGATACGTGTGGAGCATGAGCAGCGTACGCAACAAGAATCTCTCGAAGTCAAGACTACAACCTGCTATATGTGCGCCTGTCGGTGCGGCATACGGGTGCATCTGCGCGACGGCGAAGTCCGCTACATAGACGGCAATCCCAACCATCCTCTCAATCAGGGGGTGATCTGCGCCAAAGGTTCGTCGGGCATCATGAAGCAGTATTCGCCGGCGCGCCTGACCCAGCCGCTGATGCGCAAGCCCGGTACCGAACGTGGCGCCGCGCAGTTCGAGCCGGTGTCCTGGGATCAGGTCTTTTCGTTGCTGGAAAAGCGCCTTGCCCATTTGCGCGCCACCGACCCCAAGCAGTTTGCGCTTTTCACCGGCCGCGACCAGATGCAGGCGCTGACCGGCTTGTTCGCCAAGCAGTTTGGCACGCCGAACTACGCGGCGCATGGCGGCTTCTGTTCGGCCAACATGGCGGCGGGCATGATCTACACGATAGGCGGATCGTTCTGGGAGTTCGGAGGGCCCGATCTGGATCAGGCCAAGCTATTCCTGATGATAGGCACCGCCGAAGACCATCATTCGAATCCCCTGAAAATCGCCATTTCCAAGTTCAAGCGCGCGGGCGGGCGTTTTATCGCGATCAACCCGGTGCGTACCGGTTACGCGGCGATCGCCGACGAGTGGGTGCCGATCCGGCCCGGGACCGATGGGGCGCTGTTTATGGCGTTGATTCACGAACTGATTGAACAGGATGCCTATGACCATGAATTCGTCGCGCGTTATACGAATGCGGGCGAACTGGTCGACATGGCGGTTGGCAGCGACACATTCGGCCTGTTCGTCCAGGATAGCGGCAGCCCCGAATTAAATTCCATGTATGCGCAGAATCGCATGTGGTGGGACGCGAAAACCGGCAAGGCGGTGTTGCAGCACACGCCCGGCGCAGAGCCGGCGCTGGACGGCCGCTACACGCTTGAGGATGGCACGCCGGTCGCGCCGTCATTCGCCTTGCTGCGCGAGCGCGCCGCCGCCTGTACCCCCGAGTGGGCCGCGTCGATCACCGGCATTGCGGCCGACACCATACGGCGCATCGCGGGCGAAATGATCCAGACTTCGCGCCAGCACAAGATCGAACTGCCGATCCGCTGGACCGATTCATGGGGCGTTATGCACGAAACGGTGCGCGGCAATCCTGTTGCGTTCCATGCCATGCGCGGGCTGGCCGCACACTCCAACGGCTTCCAGACCATACGCGCGCTATCGGTGCTGATGTCGATGCTTGGCACGATCGATACCCCGGGGGGGTTCCGGCACAAATCGCCGTATCCGCGCGCGGTGCCGCCATCGGCCAAGCCTCCGAAGAGCCCGGACGAAGTCAAACCGGATACGCCGCTGCCCAGCGGCCCGCTGGGTTGGCCGGCGGCGCCCGAAGACCTTTTCATCGACGAGCAGGGCATTCCGGTACGGATCGACAAGGCGTTCTCGTGGGAATTTCCGCTGGCCGTGCACGGCTTGATGCACAGCCTCATCACCAACGCATGGCGCGGCGATCCTTACCCCATCGATACCTTGATGATCTTCATGGCCAACATGGCGTGGAACTCGTCGATGAACACCGTCGAAGTCCGGAAGATGCTGGCAGACAAGCGTGAAGACGGCGAATACAAGATCCCGTTCCTGGTGGTGTGCGATGCGTTCCAATCGGAGATGACGGCCTTTGCTGACCTGATCCTGCCCGATACCACGTACCTTGAACGGCACGACGTGATGTCCATGCTGGACCGTCCCATTTCCGAATTCGATGGCCCGGCCGATTCCGTGCGCGTGCCGGTCGTGCCGCCCACGGGCCAGTGCAAACCCTTCCAGGAGGTGCTGGTCGAGCTGGCCGGCCGGCTCAAATTGCCGGCGTTCACGACTTCTGAAGGCAAGCCCAAATACCGAGACTACCCGGATTTCATCGTCAATTACGAGACGGCACCCAATTCGGGCATAGGCTTCCTGATTGGCTGGCGTGGCAAGAACGGCGACAAGTCGCTGGTCGGCGAACCCAATCCGAACCAATGGGAGCAGTACGCGAAGAACGATTGCTTCCACCACTACGTTCTGCCCGAAACATTCCAGTACATGCGTAATTGCAACGGCCCCTACCTGAAATGGGCGGTCGAAAACGGGTTGCGCAAGTTCGATCAGCCCATCGTAATCCAGCTGTATTCGGATGTCATGCAGAAGTTCCGGCTCGCGGCTCAGGGCAAGACCCGCGGGCGGCAGCCCCCGGACCATCTGCGCGCCCGGATCGACCGCTATTTCGATCCGCTGCCCTTCTGGTACGAGCCCCTGGAAAGCGGTGTGACCGATTTACAGGAGTTCCCACTGACGGCGATCACACAGCGGCCGATGGCGATGTACCATTCCTGGGATTCGCAAAATGCGTGGCTGCGGCAGATCCACAGCGAGAACTATCTGTTCGTCAATCCGAAGGTGGCCGCGCAGAGCGGCATTGCCGATGGCGGCTGGATATACGTGGAATCGCCCTGGGGCAAAGTGCGCTGCATGGCGCGCTACAGCGAGGCGGTAGAGCCCGGCACGGTCTGGACATGGAATGCGATCGGCAAAGCGGCGGGCGCCTGGAACCTGGGGCCGGATGCCAACGAATCGCAGCGCGGCTTTTTGCTCAATCACTTGATCACCGATGAATTGCCGGCGGAAAATGGACAGGCGCGCCTGTCGAACTCCGACCCCATCACTGGGCAAGCCGGCTGGTTCGACGTCAGGGTGCGCATCTATCCCGCGCAGGCCGACGAGGCCGGCACAAGCTTGCCGCAATTTGCGCCGATGGTGCCGATGCCCGGCTCCATCAACGTCGTCACGCGGATGGTTCAAACCTACTTCGCGGGGCGCGGCGAATTTGCCGCAAGGCTGCGCCGCGCCGTAAAAAACAAATAAGGAAGGCGATATGACCCAGATGGCGCTGGTAATCGACTTGAATGTATGTGTGGGTTGCCATGCGTGCGTGACGAGCTGCAAGGAATGGAACACATCGGGCGAGGCCGGTAGCCTGGCCGACTTGCAACCGTACGATGCCGATCCCGAAGGCACGTTCTTCAACCGGGTGCAGACCTACGAGGCTGGCGAGTTCCCGGCAACGGATACGATCCATTTTCCCAAATCCTGCCTGCACTGCGAAGATCCCCCGTGCGTGCCGGTTTGCCCCACCGGCGCCAGTTACAAACGCGAGGGAGACGGTTTGGTCCTGGTCGATTACGACAAATGCATAGGCTGTAATTATTGTGCCTGGGCCTGTCCTTATGGGGCGCGCGAACTGGATCCGAAGCGCAAGGAAATGACCAAATGCACGCTGTGTGCGGATCGTATCGGCAACGAAGCGCTGCCCGAGCCTGACCGCAAGCCCGCGTGCGTGCTCGCCTGTCCGACTTCGGCGCGGCTGTTCGGCGATATCCACGATCCGGATTCAGAGGTTTCGCAGGCCATCCGCGAGCGCGGCGGCTATCAGCTAATGCCCGAATGGGGCACGCACCCGGCCAATCATTACCTGCCGCGGCGCAAGACTGAAGCGCATGGATGCTCGACGCACACATGTTCCTGCGGCTCAGCGTCGCAGCCGCAAGCCGAGAGCCTGGAAGGGCAGCTCGAAAGTGGCCATCTGCATCTTGCGTCTGTGGCGGCGCATGCCTGATGTTCGATTAATCGCCTACACAACGTGGTGAGGTCGCGCAGCCCGCACCGGGCCTGCGCAGACCTATCAGCAAGGAGAGTGCAATGCGGCCCGCCTTTTCGGTCGTGTTCTTGACAACATTATGCGGCGCTGCGCAAGGGCTGATCCTGGCGCTGGTCGCGATGGAGCTTGCGGCTGGCGCGGGCGTGCTGGCGCCACCTGCGCCGGCATTCTATGTTGCCGGGGTGGCCACGGCCGTCGTGCTTGGCGGTCTGGGCCTGTTGGCGTCATTTTTCCATCTGGGGCACCCGGAGCGCGCCTGGCGTGCGATTGCCATGTGGCGTACATCATGGCTGTCGCGCGAATGTCTTGCCTTGCCGGTGTTTCTTGCGCTTGCATTCATGTATGGCGGCGCCCATGCGCTGAGCCTGCCGCAAGGCTATACGCTGGCCCTGGGAATCGTCACTGTGCTTGCCGCAGCAGTGCTGTTCGTGTGCACGGCCATGATCTATTCGTGCCTGCGTTTTCTGCAGGAATGGGCAAGCCCCTGGACGATGGTGAATTTCGTGTTGCTGGGCTGCGCTTCGGGCTTCACCCTGGCAGCGCTGTGCGCCGCGTGTTTCGCTCCATGGCTCGCAGGGAACCTGGCGCTTTGCGCGTGTGTGTTGACGGTGGCCGGATGCCTGTCGCGGCTGGCCTCGCTGGCTCGCAATGCCCGGCTGCGGCCCAAGTCGACGGTGCAAAGCGCCACAGGTATTGTGGCGCAGAAAGTGGTTCAGAAGTCCCGCGGCTTTACCGGAAGCACGTTCAATATGCGGGAGTTCTTTCACGGCAAATCCCCGCGCACGCTGCAGACGGTCAAATACGGTTTTTTGCTTGGCGCGTTCCTCGTTCCTTTCATCTTGCTGGTGCTGTCGCTGTTCTTGCCAACGCCCGTCGCCTTGCTGCTTGTCGCTTTCGTGGTTCAGTATGCCGGCTTGGTCGCCGAACGGTGGTTCTTCTTTGCCGAGGCGCAACATCCGCAGAATATCTATTACCAGCAGGTGTCTTGACCGACCCGCGGCGGCGGTGAAACGCCAGGCTCTACAGGGCCTTTATGGTCTTTGCGCGTGATTGGGCTGGCGTGTCAGGTGAAGCCATTCATTAGGGTGGGTACAGACTGAACTCTGAGCCGTGCTTATTTGCATGCTCAAGGCCATTTCTTTCACGGGGCTGATTGTGCAAGCTACCAAGACGGCGCCCCGGCAATCTGGTATGATCATGGACTTTTCGGGGCGTAGCGCAGTCTGGTAGCGCATCTGGTTTGGGACCAGAGGGTCGAAGGTTCGAATCCTTTCGCCCCGACCAATAAAATCAAGGGGTTAGCTACTTTCAGGAGCTAACCCCTTTCCCATTCTGACCGAGCCTTCAATTTTGCGCTATGTCAGGCGGCCTGGCCTTGTCCCGCCTCGGGTTCGTCGCGCCGCCGTTCGATCCGCACCCGGGCGATCCGGTGCCCGTCGATGTGCAGGATTTCAAAGCGGATGTGGCCGTGGGCCTGCATAAGCGTGTATTCGTCGCCTGGCTCGGGCAGGCGCCCGAACTGGTTCAGCAGGTAGCCGGCCAGGGTGGTGTAGTCGTCGGATTCGTTGACCAGGCCGTCGATCTCCAGTTCTTGTTCAAGCTGGTGCAGATCGGTGGAGCCGTCGACTTTCCAGCGGTTTTCCCCGTCGGCGAGTATGTCTGGGGCTTCGTCTTCGTCGGGGAAGTCGCCGGCTATGGCCTCGAAAACGTCGATGGGAGTCACCAGCCCTTCGATGGTGCCGAATTCATCTGTGACGATCACCAGTTGCCCTCGGGCGCGCTTGAGCGTATGGATCAGATCCAGGATGGGGATGGATTCGTGCACGATGATGGGCGGACGCAAGCCCTGCACTTTTATTTTTCCGAGCAGGATGAGGTCGCTCATCATGTCTTTGGCGCGGCCGATGCCGATGATCTCGTCCAGCGAGCCCCGGCAAACCGGGAAGAAGCCGTGCGGGGTATTTTTAATGTTCTTTTCGATGTCCCGTGCGTCGTCGTCCAGGTTGATCCAGCTGATATCGGTGCGCGGCGTCATGATGGAGTGGATGCTGCGGTCCGCCAGCTTGAGTACTCCGCTGACCATATTGCGTTCTTCGACGCCGAACGGAACCTGGCCCTGGGCGGCGGCGAGATCGGTTTCCGGGGATTCGTCCTGGACGACAGGGCGCTTGCCCAGCATGCGCATAATGCCTTCGGCTGTACGCTCCCGCATGGGGCGGCGGGAATTCGCCGTCATGAGGTTGCGGCGGGCGATTTGATTCAGCGCTTCGATCAAGACGGCAAAACCGATGGCGGCATATAGGTAGCCTTTGGGCACATTGAAGCCGAACCCTTCGGCCACCAGCGCAAAGCCGATCATGAGCAAAAAACCCAGGCACAGGACAATGACGGTGGGGTGGGCATTGACCAGCCGGGTGAGCGGCTTGGAGGCAACCGCCATGGCGGCGACGGCAATGATTACGGCAGCCATCATGATTTCAATCTGGTTGACCATGCCTACGGCTGTTATGACCGCATCGAGGGAAAATACCGCGTCCAGGACCACTATCTGGGTCACGATGACCCAGAAGCCCGCATGAAGGCGCGCCCCGCTGGCCTGGGGGGCTTTGCCTTCGATGCGCTCGTGCATTTCCGTGGTGCCTTTGAACACCAGGAAAAATCCGCCCAGAATCAATATCAGGTCGCGCCCCGAAAAATCGAACGGGCCAATGGAGACCAGTGGCGTGGTCAGGGCGAATGCCCACGACACGACAGAAAGCAGGGCCAGTCGCATGAGCAACGCCAGCGACAAGCCTATGATGCGCGCTTTGTCGCGTTGTGCCGCGGGTAGTTTATCGGCCAGAATGGCAATGAAAATCAAATTGTCGATGCCCAGGACAATTTCCAGCACGACCAGCGTCAGCAAGCCGACCCACATGGTGGGGTCCAGCAGCAACTCCATCCGGAACTCCATATACCAAAACGAAAAGTATAATGAAAAACCGGCGGATTTTTAGCGGATTTGGCCAATAATCGGAAATACTGAAAAATCGGCCCGATCTTCGGCATCCTGTCACAAAGTTGTTGAACAAATGGCGCTACAGTGGGTGTTGATGTTGAAATGCATCTCCTATAAGTACACATTGCGTGAGGATATTGAACATGAGCAAGAAATTATTGATGCTGGTGGGCGATTACGCCGAAGACTACGAAACCATGGTCCCGTTCCAGACTTTGCTGACGGTGGGGCATGTTGTGCATGCCGTGTGTCCGGATAAAAAGGCTGGGGATTCGGTTGCCACGGCAATCCACGATTTTGAAGGTGCGCAAACCTATAGTGAAAAGCCCGGCCATCGCTTTGCGCTCAATTACGATTTCGACAAAGTGGATCCTGCGCAATACGATGGGCTGGTGATACCCGGCGGACGGGCGCCGGAGTATCTGCGCATGAACGCCAGGGTGCTCGATATTGTGCGTCATTTCGACTCGGCTAAAAAGCCGATAGCGGCGGTGTGCCACGGCGCGCAAATCCTGGCTGCCGCAGGAATTTTAAAAGGGCGCACCTGCTCGGCCTACCCGGCTTGCGCCGCCGAAGTCAGGCTGGCTGGCGGCACGTATGCCGAGATAGCCATTGATCAGGCGCATACCGACGGCAATCTGGTTACCGCGCCGGCGTGGCCGGCCCATCCTGCCTGGATGGCGCAGTTCCTGGCGGTGCTGGGCACCAGGATCCAGCTTTAAAGGCCCGTTGGGATGCCGGCCTTCCGGGCCGGCATCACTTGCCCAGGCGGGTGCGTAATTCCGTGGCGGCCTGCCGCATGGAGATTTTCGTAGCGGGAACGTCGGCCAGGGCATTGAGCAGGCCCCAGTCGTGGATCAGGCCGTTATAGCGCGTGACGGTAACATCCACGCCGGCGGCGTCAAGCTTGCGCCCATAGGCTTCTCCTTCGTCGCGCAACACATCGAATTCGGCCGTTTGAATCAGGGCGGGGGGTAGGCCTTTCAATTGATCGAGACTGGCCTGCAAGGGCGACGCGTGAATTTCCTGGCGTTGGCTCGCATCGGGCGCGTAGTTGTCCCAGAACCATTGCATCATGCTTCTTGTCAGAAAATAGCCGTCGGGTATTTGCCTGTACGACGCCGATTCGAAGTCGGCATTGGTCACCGGCCAGAGCAGGACCTGGGCTTTAAGCTCGGGCGTGCCTTTTTCCCTGGCCATGATGCTGACAACTGCGGCCATGTTGCCGCCCACACTGTTGCCGGCAACGGCCAGTCGCGTGCCGTCGACATCGATTTCGTGCCCATGCTCGGCCACCCATTTTGTGGCGGCATAAGCCTGGCTGGTCGGTACGGGGTAATGAGCATCGGGTGAGGGCGTGTAGTTTACAAAAACCGCTACCGCGCCCGACCCGGCCACCAGGTCCCGCACCAGGCGTTCGTGCGTCGGGTAGTCGCCCAGTACCCAGCCGCCGCCGTGAAAGAACATGAATGCCGGCAAGACTCCCTTGGCTCCGAAGGGGCGCACGATGGTCAGCCGGAGAGTGTGGCCGTCGGCTGTAATGGTTTTTTCGGAAACATCGGCCCTGGGAAGCTGCAGCGGCACACTGGCCTGCGCGCCGGCCAGGACGGCACGCGCTTCAAGGGGCGACAATTGCTCCAGCGGCTTTCCTCCACCCGAATTGAGTATGTTCAGAAACGCCCTGATGCGGCGATCGACGGGAAATTCATCTGCGCAGGCGGATGGGGTATTCGAATGTGTATTCATGGATAGAATCCTTTTCTGGTTGAGGCTCCTTCGTGGGAAACAGAATAGCGGCCTGGATGGCCCGGAACTCCGAGGCTTTTCAGTGCATGTGATAGCCTGGCCTGGATGCACGGATCTTGGTCCGTTTGCCCAGTAGCCTGTGATAAACGCCGTACCAGCGCAGGCGACCCAATCCGAAGCCGACGATGAGGAAAAAAATCGCATTGGAAAGGTATGACCACATGGCAATCTCCTTTTAATCCCGCATCATGGTTCGCGGTGCCGGATGACTTGAGGTTTAAGTTTCAGCAGATCGCCTATTTTCTGCGCGGCGGCGTCGGCCTCCTGTCTGGTCTTGTAGCCACGGACCACGACGTTGGTATATTCCTTGCCGTTCAAACGTATGGGAGCTTCCATGGTTTTGTAGTGGTTCGCATCCAGGGCCTTGAGCACGTCTTCGGCATGCTCGAACACGCCAACCTGCACAGAATAGGATTCCGGGCCGGAAGGCTGCAAGGCGGCCCGAACGGGTTTGCCTGGGAGCGGCGGTTTTGGTTTTTGCGGCGGCTTGATCTGCTCGACTGGCGCCGCGGGCGCGGGAACAGGCGCCACGGCATTGACCGGGCCCATGCAGACCGAGACGATGCGTTCGGGCAGGAGGAGGCTGGCCTGAGGCGGAGCCGTGGCGCCGGCCGGTGGATCGAGCGCGGCGATCTGATCTTTGTTCTGTGCAAGCTGTGCGCTCAGGCGGTCTGCTTCCTGGAAGGCGGCAAGTAGCGGGGCTTGTCCCTGCTGGCTATATGTCAGCAGAATGAATTTGATGTTGGCCGCATTCAGCGATTTTGCATTGGCGGGAAAATCTCCAGGAGTATAGCGATGCTGGCCGCTGGAAAATTCACGCAGGAAATCGATGAATCCGCGAGCGCCTCCCCAGCGCTTGACCAGGCTGAGGTCCCCGATCTGTATTGTCAGCACGGTATCGCCGCACGTTGCCAGCGACCACGGAAAGATCGCACTGTTTGGAAAATTCAGGTTTTCCAGCGTCAGGGTCTTGGAGGCGCATTGCACACTAAGTGTGACACTCTGCGGCAAAACGCGGGCACCCGGATTGACCAACGCGGGTACCGTGCTCAGCGCCACGCTGGCAACGGTGGCTTCCTGCTTGGCGATTTGCTGCTCGAGCGCGGCATTCTGCTGCGTCAGGGCGGCAACCTTGGCCTGTGAGCTTTCGTTCTTGCGCTGATCGACCAGCAGTGTTACCTGGCTCAATTGCGAGTGATTGGCAAATGCATAGAATTGGCCGTTCAACGCGATTTCCCGGCCCATGGCCAGGCGCGGAGTATACCGAATGGTGCCGCGATCGACGAAATTCTTGATTGGCCCGTCGAGGAATGCTTTTACCTGGCCGCGATCTCCATAAAGCAGCTTATTGATCAGTCCGACATCGGTAACGCCTTGAACGGCGCTGACTACCGAGCTTTCCCACTCGCTCTGCAAGCCGCAGGCGGCCGACCGGCCGGCATAGTCCAGCGTAAAGTCGAGCGGGCCCTGCATCAGTTTCCAGATCGGGTCGGTGCTCGAATCGGGGACGCCGCCTATTTGTTTGCGCAGTGCGTCGAAGGATTGTTTGGCATCGATCAAAGGCACCGCCTTGACGTTCGGATCGTGGCCGAAAGACCAGATCTGCACGGCAGCCTGCATTGCGGTGCCCTGGCCTTGAAGCAGAGGTGTAATGCTTGCCTGGACCCCTTTATGGTAGGCATTCAGCGTGTCGAGGGACTGTTGGTCGTTGCGCAGGTAATCCAGGCTCTTCAGTGACCCGCCTTTGGGCAGGTGTTGCAGCACGTCCGCACCCAGGCCATTGACTATGCTGGCCTTTTGCAAGGCGCCCGACAACCCGGTTTTTGGGGATTCCTCTGCCAGTTTGACCAGATTTTCAAGGTGGATAACCTGCCTGACCCATTCCGGCCGTTTCTCCTGCGGCACTCGGCTTCCGACCGTGGCAAGATCGCTTACCAGCCGGCTGTAGGGGCCGTTGCGGCCCATCAGGGCGGACAGGACCGCACGTCGTGAGTTTTCGTCGGGTAGCCGATCTGCCGCATAGGGGAAATTCACGACAAATTCGTGCCAGTATTTCAGGCCAGCCTGAAGATAATGTTGTTCAAAGGTTGCATGGCGTTCCTCCCAGACGGCTGTGTTGCCGCTGGCGGAGCCAATCTGGGCAAGGAATGCCGAGACGGCGCGTTCGCCGTCGGAGGTGAGCGCCGCGGGGATCTCGACCTGGTCGCTGGTTTGCGGAATGTTCCAGTAGTCGGTAATGCGTATCGGCGACAGATACCCCTGGAGTTGCACCCACGAATAGATCCATTGTATGGGCCGGTCCGGTAGCTCCAGGCCATTCAGGGTATGGCGCAATGCATCGCGATTCTCGGCGAGCAGATCGGGGTTGATTTGCCATGCAAGGAAATGCCGATACAGATCGCCCAGCATCTGGATATCGACCCCGCTGGGTGCCGATGCTCCGGTGCTTTTGTATATTTCGGACAATTCGGGGCCCGGCGCGGGCAACTGCGAGATGTCTTGCTTCTGTAAAGCGCCGTTGATCAGGTTGATGCGGCGCACCAGGGTTTGCGCCCAGGCAGCGAGAAGCAGATCGTTTTTTTCGTGTGGAATTAAAGGCAGGCTGGTGCTCAGCAGGGGGTCGAGCTGCGCGTTGATAATATGCTTCTGGAAGTTATCGATATAGTGTGCGCGCAAGGTGTTTTCCACCGTATCCACATTCCGCTGGAAGGGTAGCCACCGGGTTTTCCAGTCGCGCCGCTCCTGCAAGGTAAGGATGGTGTCGCGAGTGCGTTGCAGTACCGCGAGATCGGGGCCGAGCTTGCCGGAAAATTGGCTTTGGGCCATATCGTTGATGCCGGCCAACTGATGTCTGGCGACCCGGGCGCCCTGTATCAGCACAAGAGCCACTCCAACGCACACGACTAGCCAGGCGATTACGGCAGCATGCCGCAGCAGGCGGCGCCAGTGGCGCCAGCGTTCGATGGGTTTCCAGGCATGGCGCTGCATGGGCAGCAGCCGGTCGAAAAGCTCGGGCATGAACCAGCCCGTCTCGCTGGCCTCGCCCGGCTTGGCGGTTAGAAACAAACCCTGCAGCAAAGGTGTTTCCGCATAAGGCGTTGCCTGAAATGCGGAGTGCATGACCTTGTCCAGGCGCGATGCCAACAGATTCAATCGTTCCGGCAATCCGAAGGCGGTGTTGTCGGGGAGCTTGCGCATGCCTTGCAGAATGCGCAGGTCGAGCATCCGCTGCACCAGGCTTGCGAATGCCTTGGCAATGAATTGCGCCGCGCTGACTTGCGAGTCGGCGCTCAAATAGCCCATAGGCTGATTGCGTAGTTCGGGATCGAGCGATTCTCCCCAGGCGCGAAAGCCTGGAAATGTTTCGCAGCCGGTCAGTACAAGGTAGACCGGCATGCGTACATCGTAGATTCGGGTGAGTTCGTCCAGCCTTTTACGCAGCCTGCGGCCGGTCTCGGCCAGTTCGGTATCGTCGCTGAGCATGAGCCATTCGACGCCCAGGGTCGCGATTACACCATTGAGCGGTTCGCGGCGGCGGGTGTGCATCATCCAGTGCAGCAGGCGGCGCCAGTACTGGGAGCCGGGTATGGCGTTATCGTCGCTCAGGTCGTCGGCCGGGTCCAGTACGACGCCGTTGCGCAATAGCCACCAACGCAATGCGGGCGGTTCGTCGCTTTCGGCATGGACGGGAGCGGCTCCCGAGATGCGTTGCAGTAAATCGGATTTGCCGCTGGCTTCATTGCCCAATGAAAGGAACCATGGCAGCACGTAGAGAGGCGATCCAAAGCGCGACAGACGGGATTGTTTGAGTGTGTGTATTCCCGCCTTCCAGTCTTTGTCGACATGCTTCAGGTCGACAGCGCCGCTGTTGCCGACGGGGCGCGCCAGCCTGCGGCGCAGGCGCCAGGCCAGCCAGCGCCGCCGCAGCCAGGCCAGAACCCACCCTCCTGCCAGCAGGGCGATGAACACCAGGACCCATCGCCACTCGGGCCAGCCCAAATACAATCCCAGTATCCAGCAGGCCAATGCGAGGACAACGAAGCCGATCAAGCAGGCGAGTAGGACGAATAGTTTTTTTATCATTGCAGCAGTAAAAAGAAAGTCGGTTTCATGGCTTGAGAGTGGATGTAAGCGGGCCCAGCAGTTGTGCCGCCTGTTGATCGACGCCGTGATTCAGGAAAAAATAAAGAATGAGCAGGCAGAACAGAGGCAGAGCGACCAGCAAAAAGGCAGGGTAGGACGGGCCGCTGTTGCGTGCCGGCTGCGCAGGTGCCTTGGCCTCCAGGCCCGCCATGGGAAACAGCAGCTGGTTTGTCTCCAGAGGAGCCATTGCGCGTTCCTGTGCCACGCGCGCCAGGACTTTCTGGCGGTATCCGGCGAGTTCGCCCGCCGGGCGATGGGAATAGCGGCCGTTGAATCCGGCCAGCAACATCAGTGCGTAAATTTCACGTACCTCTATGTTCTCGTCGGGCAAGGCTTCGAGCCGTTCGAAGAATTCTGTGCCGGCCCGTGTGGTCGAGAAATAATGCCGCTGCAGAGGTGCGATGCGCCAGGCGGAGGCTCCTGCCCAGGTATGCGTCATGGCCAGTTCGTCGATCCACGCAACGACTGCAAAAAGCGCGGACTGGATATCGGGCAACTGGAAGCCTTGGTTCAGTGCTTGCGCGCTGGCGTCATCCAGCATGGTTTTCATTTTTTCAGCGAGTGTCGTGGTGGTTTGCGCCGGATCGTCCGCAGCAGCGCCAGCCGCTTCCATCGCAGGTATCCAGAATTGAGCTAGACGCACGGTTTCATCCTTTTATGACAATCAGTTCCAGGCGCAGATCGGCCGGTGCGCCAGGCAGGAACAGCGCCAGGCTTCCCGCACGTGTAACGGCATCCCATTCTTCCGATAAGCTTTCCAGGCGAAAGTACGTTGCACCGGCGCGTCGAGGCATTCCCAGCGGCAGCGTTTTCAGGGGAAGCATTTCGATGCCGGGCAAAGAGCGCGTGATCAGTGTTTCTATTTGATCGGGCACACCGAGTTTGGCTTCCAGCGCCATTTTTTGACCAAGATCCAAGGGGTCCAGCGTGCTGCGGGCCATTAAATAATAACGATGGCGGGCGCCGAAAAACTCCGGCCGCATTTCAGCGCGGAACAGGTCCGACGAGGCGCCATCCTGTTCAAAGTGGACCAGCATTTCCGGCCCTACCGTGATTTCATTGAGCAGGCGGCGCGTGACATCGATAATGCCCTTCAGGGATGGGCCGATTTCCATATGGCGATAGGTGTCGATCAACCGTTGGCCGTCGCGAGTCTCGCCCAGCAAATCGCAGTATTCCGAAAAGGTGCTGAGTTCGCCCACCAATTGGCGCAGCAGGCTGTAGACGAGCCAGGGATGTGTCTGCGGCGTTTCCAGCATGCCGTTCAACTGAGGTCCGTAGCGGTTCAGAACCGACAAGGCCAATACCGGCCCGAACTGGCTATCATTGCCAGCGCGGCTGTTCATGGGTTGCTTGAAAATTTCCAGTTGACGTGCGCGGCCGATGACATCGTCGCGCAGTTCGCGCACTAGTTGCTGCAAGGCCGGCGATGCGGCCAGATTCAGGCAGGGAGGCACAAAATTCGGGCTTATGCGAATGACATCGCCATCCTGCTCCAGGCGAACCAGCGGCAGCAATTCGTATTGGCCCAGGTTTTCCAGTTCGTCGTCCCAGAACAGGCGCAGCACATAATTCATGAAGGCAACGCGTCCCGCCGGCCCGGCTGTGTAGCGATCGGGCACGGTGGGCGGATCCGCCGCGACAACCAGGCGGGCATCGGCCTGGCTGGCATCGTCGAGCTTTTCATATGTCTGGACATTGACCTGTTCGTCTTCAAGACGCCGCAAGCCGATATATACGGTGCGCGGGCCGCTGGAAAAATCGGACAGCTCGAAGCTCAGGGCGCCTATCAGCGCATTGCCCGGACTTTCTGTAAGAGCGCCGTCGCGCCATCGCACGGCAACTTGTTCGACCACCAGTTGGCGCGCGGCGAGAGCCGTCTCGCTGATCTTCAAGGCACCCAGGCCCCACATCCAGGGGGCCGTCAATTCCAGCATGCGGGCCTGGGTTTGCTCGATCCAGGCGTCGTGATACTGGAAATGGTGAGGCTGCAGGAACAGGCCCTGATGCCAGAATAGCGGTTGATTGCGATTGATGCTCATGCGTTGCTTGCCTGGGTCATTTTTTAGAAGGGGTTGTCTTGGAATCGGTCGCTGCCTTGTTGGGTACCAGACCGGCTTCGGGCTGCGTCGGAGTGATCGAAGGTATGCGGCTGTCGGGCGCGTCCAGAATGCTGTTCGGGCCCAGAAGCAGGTCGATTTTCAGTGGTGTGGGCGTTGCATTGTGATTCTTGATGAGAAACCCGCTGGATTCGATATCGACGCCGATACGGTAAAGGCGCGTGCTGCGCGGCGCGTCCAGGTGGTAGTAGCCTGCGGCCAGGCCCACGTACTTGGCGTTTTCAGCGCGAGGCACCGAAATGCTGCGCTGTTCGCCCGGAGCAATGAACAGCCGTTGCAGGGAAAGCATGCCCACCGGCGCGCTGTTGGCCAGCAGAAGCTGCGTCAGCTTGGCCGGGTCGCTGGAGTAGGGGGTAAATACCGTGGGATCGGCAAATTGAACTACGGTCAGGGCAAGTGTATGTGCCTGTCCCTCGGACAGGTTCAGCTGCGGATTGGCTCGAACATCGATCTGTATGCCGTCGGCGCCGTAGGTCCACTTCAATGCTTTCAGGGCGTCTGCCTTGGACGAGCCGCCCAGCATGCTGGACGAACAGGCCGACAGGGCCACCACGCAACATAATACGGCTGCGGTACGCAGCAATGAGAAAGGCAATGAATAGTGCCGTGCGGACATATCGGTTCCTTAGCTCATGGCCATGACGACGACCTGCTCGCCGGGGGAGACGGCCAGGCCGATTGTATTTTCGGAATTCTGGGTCGTCATGTCGGTTAGCCGGACGGCGGGCATGCCTCCGACCATGACGGACACGCTGGAAGTGGTGAACATGACTTCTCCCATGATTTCGCTGCTGACAACCCCGCCCTCGATTCCGGCCTGATCGCCGTTGCTCATCAGAATCGAGGAACCGACGTTAAGCGCGGGCATGGCCACGACAAGCACATTTTCCACTATGGCTCCCGGGTTGGCCTCCAGCGTCGTGGCCAGATTCGGGTAAGGTATGGGTACGACGGCGGGTCCGACCTGCGTCTTGCAAATGTCGGGGACCGTGGCGCTGGTCATTGCCCCTCCGGTGGTCAGCATAAACATGATGTCATCTCCTGATTCATCCTATCTGAATCGAATCGGCATTCAGCGCCACTCGATCCTGGGCGTTCATATCGGCCGTTCCGGCCTGCAGTGTCCAGTCGCGATCAACCAGTTGGCGCAACGATTGCGCGGAAGACTCTTCGTGGCCTGTCACTTTGCGCACACTGCAGCCGAAATGAGTTTCGCTGCGAGCGGCAATATTCAATCGAGTCCCGCCGCAGACATCGGTACGTGCCTGCCAGGTACTCTGGATGGCGTCGCCCGATATGTGCAGAGTCTGGCACGATACATTCGCCTGTTCGAAGGCGGCGCTCCACTGCTGCGCGCTGAATTCCATTCCTGCGCCGGAGTCTAGCGCTATTCCGTGGCGTGCGGTAATTTCAAGCTTCCCCTGCGGCAGGTTCAGACGCAGCGTGCCTGGAACTGAAATTTCCGCCGGCTCGTCGGGTTTGGCCCGTTCCAGCACGGTCAGGATATAGCCTTGATTGCCGACGACCGATGCCAGCACCAGATCGCCCACCTCGGGCTGCAGCAGGCAACCGGCCGCGGCCGTGAGCCATAGTCGTCCAGTATCCAGCACAGCCCCGAAGCGCTGTCCGTCGCGCATCGCCAATCGCATGTGGTGCAGCGAGGCGTTGGCGGGCGTTGCGGTGGCAGCGCGGCCGGCGAGCTTGTCGGGAATTCGAATTGGGCTGCTTGATATCGACATGGCAGGACTCATTGCAAACGGTTAAAAAGGCGGGCGCCATAATTCGGCGGCTCGAAGTTCAGGGTCGTCGCGACGCACATTGAGCAGAATCGCGTCGCGCCATGCGGCGTCAGGCAATTCTGCGGCATGCAGGCGTGCTCCGGTCAGATCGGCATGGGAAAAATCGGCATGCGCGGCTTGCAGGTATCCGAGATTCGCATCCGCCAGTTGGGCGTGGCTGAATGTCAAGGCAATGGATTTGGCTTCGGAGAAACGCGCTCCGGATAGCTTTGCCCGAGAAAAATCGGCATGATCCAATCTTGCCAGATCAAAAATTGCTCCTTCGATATTGGCATCGCAGAAGCGGGCCTTTTCGAGTTCGGCGCAATAGAATGAGGTATTCGGCGCGATCATGCCGCTGAAGTCCGCATCGCGGGCCTGCACTCTATTAAATGAGCATAGCCGCAGCGTTGCTCCTGCCAGCGTTGTGCCATTCAGCTGGCTGTCGGGCAGGTGGGTTTTCTCCCATACCGCGTCGCGCAGATCCAGCCCGCTGATGTCGCACATCGAAAGCCGTGCTTCTTTCAGGCGTGCCGTGGCCATCCGGCAGCCGGGAAAAGCGCTGGCGGCGACCGATAGGCGGGTCAGGTCGGCCAGGCTGAAATCACAATCCTGCCAGCGGCAATCTTTCATTTTTGTAAAGCGCAACGACGCGGACTTGAACGACGCTGACGTGCCGTGGCACGCATGAAAGCCGGATTTTTCCAGCCTGCATTGATCGAACCGCGCATTATCCAGCTGGCAATCGTGCCAGGTGGTTTGCGACAGGTTGGCGCCATCGAAACGGGCGCCACGGGCATCGGTTTTGTCAAAGCGCACGCCGGATAGATCCGCATTGCGGTAATCGCCGTTTGCCAAAGTTCCCTTTGGCAAAGGCTTATTTTGTGCCTTGGCGGCCAGCAAGGTATCCAGAGTGAGCACTGCGTCGGTCATGCGTGCTCCTGTATCAAACGGCAACGTGTCAGCAAGGCCTGATCCAGCAGTATGCCTTGAGCGCTTGCGGTACGTGTCGAAGCCGCATGCAGATTGGCGCCGCTCCAGTCGATATTTTCCAGTATTGCGCGGGCAAAGCGTGATTTCATCAGATTCGCTCCGCGCCAACTGGCGCCGGCAATACGGCTGCCGGTGAAGTCCGCATGGCGCGCCACCAGGTGCCAGCCGTCGCTTGCGCTCAGATCGCATTCTTTTATAAAGGCCTGGTCCAGGCAGGCTTCCCGCAAGGACGCCTGGACCAGCAGGGTATTTTGCAGGCTGGCGCGCGTCAGGTTGGCGCCGTCGAATCGGGCCTGCTGCAGATTGGTGCCAGCCATGCTGCGCAGCCCTTGCATGCGAGCCTGCCTGAAGCTGGCCGCGATCGCCTGGCAGCCAAGCAAGGTAGTGCCGGCCAGAGAGGCGTGGTCGAAGCAGGCCGCATCCATGACGCATTTGCTGAATCGTGCACGGTCCAGCACGCCTTCGGCCGCGTTGGCCGCGTTCAGGCGGCATTCGCTGAAAGAGGCCTTCGCTGCCTGGATACTCGTGAGATCGGCATGCTCGAAGCCGCATTTATCCGCGTTGGCGTCGCGCCACTGTGTGGCGGCCAATTTGGCATTGGTAAATTGACAGTTTTTCAGCCTGGCCTGCGTCAGGTCGGCAGCGTTCAGCGACGCTTGGTTCAGGTGGCAATCGGCAAGTTGCGCCCGCTGCAATTGCGCCTGGTCCAGATGGGCACCATCGAGATCGCAGCCGTCCAGTTGTGCTTCGGTCAGGCGCGCCTTGTGCAGCGTAGTACCGCGCAGAATGCAGGCATGCAGGCGCGCGCGGGACAAATCGATACCGCTCAGGTCCAGCCCCGAAAGGTCTTCTCCATCCAGCTCGGTCCATGCCGCTGATAAGCCGGCGCGGTGGCGCGCCATCAGTTCGTCCCGGCCGAGCTTGCGGCGCGGACCGTCGGGCAGGGTATCGTCGATGGGTGGCGCGTTGGCACTGGCCTTGGTTTTACCATCGGCTGGTTTGAGTGATGCTGCTTTGGCTTTGATTTCCGCCGCTTTCTTTTCCACGGCATCGATCTTACCCAGAGCGGTTTTCATTTCCGCAGTCAGGGCAGCCTTCTTTATGTCGGAAACGGGCAGGACGGCGATCAGCGCGAGCGGATCGGGTTTTGGCTGGGCCTGGGCATGTGCCGCTGCCTGATCCAAATCGATGCCGTATTGCGCCAAATGGGCGCGCGCTTCAGCCTGAGCTTGATTCAATGCCGCCTTGACTTGCGACCGAATCGCATCGGCCGTCATGGGTGTTGTGGATTTCGAGGCCAATGTGCTGACTGTGGAAGGGGGCGGGATATTTTCCAGTGGCGTTTTAATGCCGTATGCTTGAAAGTGGGCCTGGGCCTCGGCCCTGGTTTCTTTTTGGGCCGTGGCAATTGCCTGGGCAATACCGGCGCGGTGTGCCTCGGCCTTCTTGGCAAGGGCGGCGCTTTGCTCAGCCAATGCGGCTGCGGATAATCCCGTTTTTCCGGCGGGAGCCGACAGAGCTACGCCTTCCGCGGGTCCCTTGATTTTGGTCTTGACCGCAGTACGCCACAGCTGCGCATAATGTTCGCTGGACAGTGCTGTGTCCGATAACTTCTCGGTAAATACGGCCAGGCCGGCAAGGTCGCTTGCGTCTTCGTAACGCACCGCAAGCTCCGCTCTATACAGCACAATGACACGCGAGTCGTTCGGAAACAGCCAGACGGTATCCAGGTCGAGCGGCAGCTCGCGGCTTTGTTCGGGGCTGGCCTTGGCGCTGGCAAGCAGGCGCGGCCGCAATCCAGGCAGTTGCCCGCTTTGTTCCGGCAGCGTGGCATGCATGTGGGTGGCCGACCAGCCCTCGTTGCCCTGCCAGTACGTTGTGGTGCATTGATCCTGCGGCACGCCGTCGAACCAGCGCGGGTCCGTGTCGTCGGGCAGCCAGGGCATGCGTTCGCGCTCCCAGCTTTGATCGAGCTTGCCAAGCCAGCGCGTGATATCGGGGCTGCCTTGGGGCAAGGGGCCGAATGTGGCGACGGGCGCTACATCGGATGGCGACAGCACGGGCGCATTGGGAAGTTCCACATTGGGCAGCATTTGCCCCTCGGCGGCCCCGGGCTCGATAAAATGGCCGCGCCCGTATGGATTGGCAGGCCAGTCGCGCGCGCCATAGGCATAGGCCAAGCCCATGTCCTGGGTCAGGAAAGCTTGGGGTTCGCTGGCGCGCCAGCCGGTTGCCGCACGCACCCAGCTGCGATTTCCCTGCACCAGCAGGCGCTTGCCGAGCGTTCCAACCGTGGCGGCAACAGTGAGCCCGGTAACAGGAACACCGCCCGGCGCATATGCGTGACCAGCCACGGCAAAGACCCCACGCTTGCGTTTTACGCCTATGTCGAAAGGCTCGTTCGGAAACTTTGGCACCAGCCAGGTCCAGGCCGCCTGTTCGCTCAGCCGGGAGCCGTCGCGTTCGCAGACATAACCCACCGTCACGGTAAGCAAAGGCTGTCCTCCGCGGGACTGACGTCCCAGGATGATTAGCGTGTCGGAGGGCTTGGTAACTTTCATGTTTATGGCCTAGGCCAACTCAACCAGAGTGCCGTTGATCATGACACTCTCACCATTAATCCCTACCGAGGCTTCCGAAACGATAGTCACACGCAGGGGAGCGATCAGGGATGCTTCTCCCATTCCGGCCGCGAAAAACGTTGTTCCATCGACTGTGCCGGCCTTGAACGCTTCACCCAGCACGGTTGTCGAGACGGCGCCTGTAATGCTGACGTCACCCGTACTGTCCAGGGTTGCGGTTGCCGGTGTGAGGCTGAAGTCTGTGGTGCCGGCCGAAAGCGTTATATCAGGCGAAGCAACCAGATAAGTCCCCGTTGCCTTGGTATTGGAGGTGTCTACATTTTCCTGTTTGTCGGCGATGGTCGCTATCCAGTTACCTCCGGTCCATGTGGCGGTTCCAAAGTTGAATGTGTGCTCGCCATAGGTGGTTATTTCGTCGTTTGAAAAGTCTTTATGGGGTCCTATTTTGTATTCGCCGCTAGCCGCAACCTTGGTTTCAAACGAGATGCCTTCCATAAATTCCGCCTTGGCGCCCAAGAAGTGCCCAACTTTAATGCCTTCGACACTTTCAAATTTTGCGCCAAGAAAATTCTCAAAAGCCAGCCCCCCTTTTGCACCCATGGATATGCCTGGCGGCAAACCCTTGGCAATAGTGTCGAGGTACCCTTCAAGTGCATTGCTGCCCGCCTTAATGCTGAGATGGCCGGGGACGTTGATCCATATACTGTCACCTGCAAGGACTTGGCCATGCCCGGCAGTTCTTAAATTGAAGCCGTCTTCGACACTGCTTTGATCGGATTTGCCTAAATTAAGCGCCGATTCTTCGGTTGGCGAGGAAAGCAGGATCGCCGGATCGGAGCCGGTTGCGGTGTTGCCCGCATCGGCGGCGGAGTCGCGCAATGCAAGCATATTGCCTGCCGGTGTGACCACCAGATGTTCGGCCGTATTTTTCGAATTCACGACGCTGGGCGCTTCGGAGTTGGGAAGCGCCGACATGATCACCGGGCGGTTCGGATCGCCGTTGATGAAAGAGATCAGCACTTCCGTTCCTTCGCGTAGAGGAAAATGCATGCCTGCGGGAGTCAGGTCCTTGCTGGAAGCGCCACCTGCATAAGGGGTCGCCATGCGCACCCACGCCGAGTTGCGTGTACCTTTGTACTGTTGTCGGATGAAGCAGAACCGCACCTTGTAGCGGCCCAGGTCGTCTGTTTGCGCGTAGCGTTTTGCTTTTACGACAGTGTCTGTATCGGCCGTTCCTGTGTCTATAAAGCCGTTGACCACGCGCGTGATCTCAGGCACGGGTGTAGTGCGTGGGGGCCGGAATTGCAGGGGAGTCTTGTTCGCGACAGGGTTCTGCCAGCGGGGCAGGGCGACAAAATGGCCGCGATACGGCGGTTCGTCGTCGTCCTCGGAGGTTTCCAGCGCCTGATGGCCCCGATGCGAAATCTCCACGATGTAATAATCCTTGGCCGAACTTTGACGATGATATTCGTATACGGTCAATGCGCGTCCCGCACCCAGGCCGGGGGTGCGTGATTCGCCGTTGACATGCAGGCTCTGGCAAAGCGCTTCCTCTGCCCGCCACTTGGCCAGTGCGGCGCCGGAGGTATCGTTATTGCCGTCCAGGTGCTCGAATTGATCATCGTACCGATGGCGTTCGCCCTGGCTGTTGATCGGCTCGGATACGCTGGCCGTACTGGTCAGATTGATTGTGGTGTTGTCATACACGGGTGAAGTGTGCAGGGTGACCGTCTTGGGGTGCAGCCCGATTTGGCGGTTCAGGCGCTTGATGGCGATTTCTTTTGCCTCGGTGTTGAGTTCGCCCTTTGGATAGAATACGGCCGTGATCGCTTCTTGCGGCTGCTGGCTTGCATCGTTGGCAAAGACCACCGATTCCTGGCCGCCTGCCTGTTCAAACCAGAAATAGACTCCGTAGAATTCGAGTTGCCGCATCAGGAAGTCCAGGCAGTTTTCTTCGAACTGACAGACGAATTCCTGCTTGGTTGCCGCCAGGTTGCTTGCCAGGATGCGATAATCGTATGCGGCTCCCGCTGTGTACGGCTGTATCAGGCCTATCTGTTTGAGCAACTGGACAATGATATCGTCAAGCTGCTTGTCCAGGTAGATATCCGACCATTGCCACGAACGCAGGCGGACCAGGCGCGGCTCCAGAACTACCTTGTAGAAATCGTAGACATCGTCGCAGCCGTCCTGGCTCACCTGTGTGATAATGCCGCTCCAGCTGGAGCGCGACCCGTCGGGCTTCCTGGCGGTGAGGGTGGCGGCCTGGTCCAGGAGCTTTTCCAGCTCCAGTTCGGGCTTGCGCTCTTTGAGCGCCAGCGTTACCTCAAACCGGTATGGCCTGGATACCGCTTCCGTGCCGGTCCAGTGCGTGACCACGCCGTGATGACCGGACAGCTGGCTTTCCAGTGCCTCGCATTGAAATTTGAAGTTATGTTCTTCTGCCATCGCTCCTAGTCCTCCGTCATGGCTATCTGCCAATCATCGGATTGCCCGGGGGACACGTGCAGGCCGGTAAGCTTGCGGCCTTCCGCCAGAGCCCCGAGTACAGCGTTGGATAGCTGTGGCGTCAAGCTTTTGCGCAAGATGAAATCGATGTTGCGCGCGCCGCTGTCCACCTCGGTGCACCGTGCCGCAATAGTCTCGGCCACGGTGGGGTCGAAATCCAGCCGGATGCGATTGGCTGCCGCCAGCCGTTGCGTCAGCCGCGACAGCTTCAGGCTCACAATGCCGGCCAGTTCGGAAGGTGGAAGAGTGTAGTACGGCACGACATTCATGCGTGCGAGGAGAGCCGGTTTGAAATGACGCGCCAGCACCGGGTGAATGGCATTGATCAGGGTATCGGGATCGGGCCTGCCGTCACGCGACAGGGTGGTAATTTCATCGGTCGCCAGATTACTGGTTAAAAACACGACCGTATTGCTGAAATCGATGATCCTGCCTTCGCCGTCGGCCAAGGTGCCTTTGTCGAACACCTGATAAAAGATATTGACCACGTCCAGGTGCGCTTTTTCGACTTCGTCCAGCAGTACGACGCTGTAGGGGCGTTTGCGTACCGCCTCGGTCAGGACACCGCCCTCGCCGTAGCCTACATAACCCGGAGGCGACCCCACCAGGCGGCTGACAGTATGTTTTTCCTGAAATTCGCTCATGTTGATGGCCACCAGCGCCTGGTCGCCGCCAAACAATTGATCCGCGATAGCCAATGCTGTTTCGGTTTTCCCCACGCCCGACGGGCCCACCAGCAGAAACACCCCCATCGGCTGTTGCGGGTCGCGCAAGCCCGATTGTGCCGCCTTCAAGGTGGCTGTGATCTGATCGACGGCGTGATCCTGGCCTCTGATGCGCTCCTTGACATGGCCCGCCAATGCCAGAATGCCGTCCACGGCATCGCGCTGCATTTTTCCCAGCGGCACGCCAGTCCAGTCGGAGACGACTTTGGCTACAGCATCGGGATCGGTTTCTATGAATACGCGTGGCGTATTGCCTTGAAGTGCGGCCAGGGCCTGCCGAGCCGCTTCAAGTTCGGCCTTGACGGAGGCTATGTCTGCGGCCGGCGCAGAGGGTTCTGTCTGGGGGGCGTCGGCTTGGACGCCATCGGCCTCGGCAACTTCGGGCGCAGGCATGGCGACGGATTCGGCTGCCTGGCCGGCTTGCGCTGCCTCGACTTCACCCAGCTTGCGGCGCAATTCCAGCACGCGTTCCGCGGCTTCCTTTTCCGCCTGCCAGCTTGCTTCGAGCGTTTGCCGTTGTTCATCCACGGCGGCGTGCTCCGCTTCAAGCGCAGCGATCCGTTCGTCGTTATCGTTGCGGCCGAACCGTGCGTCGCGAACCAGCGCGACGCGTTCGCGCTCCAGCCCGGCGAGCTTGCGTTCCAGCTTTTCCAACTCGGCCGGCTTCATGCCCAGCCCGATACGCACACGGGCAGTGGCGGTATCGAGCAGGTCGACCGCCTTGTCCGGCAGCAGGCGGCCGGTAATGTAGCGGCTGGACAACTCAGCGGCGGCCACGATGGCGTCATCGCGGACGGTCACGCCGTGCGCCGTTTCATACTGGTCTTTCAGGCCCCGCAGAATCTGCACGGTAGTGGCCACGTCCGGCTCGTCCAGTTTTACGACCTGGAAGCGGCGGGCCAATGCCGGGTCTTTCTCGAAATATTTTTTGTATTCGGACCATGTCGTGGCCGCGATGGTGCGCAGTTCGCCGCGGGCCAGCGCGGGCTTGAGCAGATTCGCCGCATCCGAGCCACCGGCCTGGCCGCCGGCACCGATCAGCATATGCGCTTCGTCGATAAACAGAATGATGGGGTGAGCCGAGCCCTTGATTTCATCGATGACGCCGCGCAGGCGGTTTTCGAACTCGCCCTTGACGCTGGCGCCCGCTTCCAGCAAACCCAGGTCCAGCCCGAGCAGGCGTGTGTTGCGCAGGAATTCGGGTACTTCATTGTTGACGATGGCCAGGGCCAGCCCTTCCACCACGGCGGTTTTTCCCACGCCCGGTTCGCCGACGCAAATCGGATTGTTCTTGCGGCGTCGAGCCAGAATGTCGATCATCTGGCGGATTTCGTCATCGCGCCCGAATACCGGATCGATTTTTCCGGAACGCGCCTTGGCTGTGAAATCTTCGCAGAAGCGGTTGATGGCGGCTTCACCCGGACTTGCGCCGGCGGCGGGTCCGCCTGCCGCGCCAGGCTGCGCGTCGCTATGCGCGGAGACTTCGGACGAGCCGTCGACGATCTGGTCGAATTCCGCGGTCAATGTTTCGCGCGATATATTGCGCAAGGTGTCCGCGTAGCGTGTGCCCGCTCCGTAATAGCTCAGCCGTGCCAGCAGAGCCAGCAGCATGGCGCCGCTGCGCACCCGGGTTTCGCCCAGGGTAACGGAGGCAATCAGCCACGATTCCTGCACCCATTCGGTCAGCAGGCCGGAAAATGTGGGGCGCCCCGGATTGCCGTTCTTGAGGCCGGCCAGGGTGTCGTCGATTTGCGCGGTCAGGCGCAATGGGTCGATCTCGAAGCGGGCCAGAATTTTATATACATCGCACGAGGGATCGTCCAGCAGGCGGCGCAACATATGCTCGATGCTGATTTCGTAATGGTTGCGAGCCAGGGTCAGTCCCGCAGCACCTTCCAGAGCCGCCGTGCAAGCCGGGTTGAGGCGTCCGAATAGCGGTTTCAGTTCTACCAGCATCATTGCAAGGTCCTTTCGTGAAAGCGGGATGAATCAGTGTCTATGGGTAGATAGATTTCGTCATAGTGCGGCCCGGGGTGCCGCGTATCCGGTTCGGGCAGCCATGTATCCCAGCCCAGCTGGTGCCATCCTCCCCCAAGACTGACACCTTCGCGTTGCGAAGGCGGAACTTTGAGGCCAAGCACGCAGCGCAGCGGTGTTCGGAGATAAAGCGCGATGCTGCGCGCCAGGCGCTCGTGCAATGGCGCGCCAGGCAGCAAGGCATGAAACTGCGCGCGCGGAATGGGTCCCACATGCACGATCAAGCTGCTCGATCGTTGGGTAATCTGTTTGCCCAGCAGAATGTCTTCGCCCAGTTGGGTGGCTTGTTCGCCCAGCAGGCAGCGGGACGGCAGGGGGATGGCGACGGTTTCGGTTACGCATGGCTCCACGTCCACAGGCAAGCCATCCAGCAAGCCCGAAACCAGGGCCTGCAAACCCAGGGCCGAGCGCGGAAACTGGTTGAAATTGCCGGCATGAGGCAATAAGGAACGCGCATCTGCCAGGTGCTGAGGGCCACAACTGGATAGCCCTACAAGGGCAAACAGCTGGTCGAGCCGGTTTGTGTCGTGACGTTCGCCTATCGTCAGCCACAGGCGGTTCTTTTCCCAGGCGCGGAACAGCAAGGGATACAGTTCGGCATGCAGAATGTCGAGAAAATCGCGCATCGAGGAATTGCCCTGCAGCTTTTCCTCGATCAGGTCTTCGGTATAGAACGTCGGTAGGGGCGATGTAACCCCGTACAAGCCGAAGAAATTTGCAGTGATGCTGTATTTGCCCGAGTCGTCGAGCCTGATGGCTTCGATGTCGCTTTCAGGAAATGACAAGGTCACGGCAGGCCGCACCCGGACGTTATCGGTCAAGGCCTCGTCGTGCGGCGTGCGCAGGCGGATCAGCCGCAAGGCCTGGAAAAAGGCGTAGCGGTGTCCTTCCGTCAGCAGTGTATCGGGCGTTGGCCCGGCTACAGCAGGCGCGCGCGGCCGATCTTCGCTGGCCATGTCAGAGTTTCTCCGTTAACAGTGTCCACCAGCGTCAATGCGCTGAAGGTATTGAGTGCAGTGGTGCCCGCCAGGAATTCGTCGAGCACGGTGCCGAACAGGAACAGGTTGCCGGGGCCCGGAAAATGGTCGCCGCGGCATTCGATGCGCACCTCGCTGCCTTCGACGGGCATGCCGCGCACAATTCGGCGGCGCGTGTCGACCTGAACATTTTCAATTGATTCAAGGCTGCGCTGGGCGGCTGCGTGGCGATGCGCGTCGAACTGGCGGGGAGGCACATAAAGCGCCAGCAGATCGCGTAGCCGCCCTTCCTTGGCCAGCGCCAGATGATTGGCATTCAGATGCGACAGCACATGCCACAGCAGCGCGTTGTCGACGACGGGCGGGGAGTGTGCCGTGACCCCGAGAATATTGCGAAAGCCGATGCGGGCGGGCGAGTTGTCGGTAGGTTCGCAGATATCGCCCAGGCGCAGGCTTTCGGGCAGATTGCCGTGGGTGCAGGTCACGCGTATGGACAGTGTCTGGGTTTCGGGCGTAGTGCCCTTGGCATACGGCAGGCTTAAGTAATGGTCGTAATCCTGTGTCAGCGCCGAGGGGTGAATGCGCAGATTGTAGGAGGCCTCGTCGCCTTCGGCGAAGGCAGAAAATGGGTGGCATTCGTATTCGGTGCCGTCAGCCATTCGTGCACGTACCTGATCCACGGAAAATATGCCTTCGGTGCTGCCGTTTCGATCGGTGGGGTGAATGCGGTACTCGGGTTGGCGGTGGTCCACCCGGATGGGATGCGCGTCTTGGGTAAACAGATTGACGGCGGGAGTGGCGTTCAGTATGAAGCTCGATTCGCCGATGTTGGGCGCCCAGTCGGGTATTTGATTGAACACGAATTGCACCGAGAACCGGGTGCCTGGGCCGCGCGACTGCCATCGGGGGAAGCCGGTAAGATCCAGAAACAGCAGTTTTTCAGGCAGCGCAAAGTATTCGTACAGTACCCGCCACGCAGGATGTGCGCCGGCGGGCCAGGGCAGAAGCTCAAGATCCGGACGCAAGCCGGCGGCTTCTATAGATGAAGCCGGCAGTATCGTGAGCGGGCCGCCTTCCGTGCCGACGCGCACTTCGCGCACATATCTTTGCAACAGCAGAAAGAGGCGTGCCGCGTCGGCCTGGCTATCGCCCAGGAACAGGCGCAGCCTCTCGCCCTTCCAGTCCTTGGGCGCAACGCCTGTGAAGTTGAATTCCAGCCGCAGCGAACGGGCCTGGGTGCCTCCGCCTTCCCAGCGGGCCGCAAGCAGTTCCAGCGGCTCCACGGTAACCGGGAACGACGCACGGAACAGAGTGCGTAAACCATCTACCGGCACCGAGGCGAATTCCGTGCCGGCAGGTATGAGCACAGGGCCTTCGAGCGCCGCACGAGGCTCATATTGCATGATGGTCATGCACGGCAAGGGGCGCAGGGTGTGCGGAAAAAGCAGCTGCGCCAAGGTCTGGATGAATTCGGGGAAATCGTCGTCCAGCCGCCGCCGCATCAGGCTGGTCAGGAATGCAACCCCTTCGAGCAGGCGTTCGACATCGGGGTCGCCGGCGCTGTTGGCTCCCAGCATGGGGGCCAACGCCGGATTGCGCGCCGCAAATTCTGTGGCGAGTCCGCGTAGATGTCCGAGTTCCTGTTCGTAATACCGGTTGAGCATGCCTCAGGATTTCCTTAGTGATACTTTGCCGTTGGGCAATACCTGGGTAGACAGCCGGATGGGAATATCCAGATTGTCGACCTCGATCAGCCCTGTTATGGAAAAAGCCAGGGTAAGCACGCTATCCTGGATTTCAATGAATTCGATCAGGGGCTTTTTCAGCCTGGGTTCGTACCGCTCGATCATGCGTGTCATGTCGTCGCTGATCTGGCTTGTGGTACCGACGCTGAACGAACCTGCCAGATTGGTGAAGTCGGGTACGCCGAATTCGGGATCGATGGGAACGCTGCCCTGGCGGGTGTTCAGAATGCGCCTCAGGTGGCTCAAAATGGAATCCACCAGGATTTCGGCGCGCGTCATGTGCGACCTGCCCCCCCCAGCGTTGAAACTGGCGATGCGTTCGAGGAGGCGCTGCTCTTGCATAAGAAACCGCTAAAAATCGGCGAGTGGGTGGCTCGCCGGTCTTTGAGGTATTACTTGGGCGCCAGCCATGAATCTTCGGCCTCGATGCCGTCGGGAACCCATGTCCAGACGATTTTTTCGTAGGTCAGGCTGATGTCTTCCATGTGCCCGAGCTGACTGTTATCGGGTAACAGGCAGTTCGACACCCACAGCCGGGTCGATACGAAAACGGCATTCGTCAGCTCGATGGTGTAATACTTTTCTTCGGTGCCTTTAGGGCTGATGCGGAAGAATTCGAGCTGGGCGGTTTTCATTTGCTCGCCCGAGCACAAGGCCTGATAAATTTTCGGCGAAGATTTATCGATCTCTTTGGTCAGGGTAATACCCAAATGCTGGCGTTTCCCGGTCGGGAGGCCGGTTTGCGGGCTTTTGGGCAGTTCGATCTTGTGCTCGATCGCTTGTATCAGGATTTTTCCCTGATGGCCGCTTACTTCACACGAACCTTCGATCTTTCCTTGATTGTTGCCTTGCAGGCTAAGGTAGCACGGCATTGCCATAGTAAATACTCCTTGTTGTCAGTTGTGGAACAGCCAGGTGTTCTGCGTGTTTGTCGGAAATAGCGGGCTAGCTCTTGTCGAGTTTGCCTACCAGGGACAAAGTGAACGATGCGCCCATGTACTTGAAATGAGGGCGCACTTTCATGCTGACCCGGTACCAGCCTGGGTCTCCTTCGACGTCCGACACGGTAATTTCCGCTTGCCGCAGGGGGCGCCGGCTACGTACGCCTGGCGATGGATTGTCCATGTCTGCGACATACTGGCGTATCCAGTTGTTCAGCTCTGTTTCCAGGTCGGTGCGTTCTTTCCATGTGCCGATGTTCTCGCGCTGGATTACCTTGATGTAATGCGCCAGGCGGCTCACGATGAAAATATAGGGAAGCTGCGAGCCCAGCTTGTAATTCAGTTCGGCTTCCTTGCCTTCCTTGCTGTTGCCGAAGAACTTGGGCTTCTGGCAGGAGTTGGCGGAGAAGAAAGCGGCGTTGTCGGTGTTCTTGCGCATGGTCAGCGCTATGAAACCCTGCTCGGCCAGTTCGTACTCGCGCCGCTCGGAGATCAGTACTTCGGTGGGAATCTTGACCTGGGTTTCGCCCATTGCCTCGTAGTTGTAGACAGGCAGGTCGCCTACCGTGCCGCCGCCCTGTGGGCCGATGATGTTGGCGCACCAGCGAAACTGCGCGAAACTTTCCGACAGGCGGCTGGCAAATGCCAACGATGCGTTGCCCCAGAGAAAATTCTTATTGCCGTTGGAAACGTCCTCGTTGTAGCGGAATTTCTTTGTCGGCACGGTTTCGTCGCCATAGGGCACGCGCAGCAGGAAGTGCGGCAGGGTCAGGCCGACAAAACGTGAATCTTCCGATTGCCGGAAGGCGTTCCATTTGATGAACTGCGGGCCTTCGAACACGGCCGCCAGGTCTTTCAGGTTGGGCAGCCCCGAATAGGAATCCAGGCCGAAGAACTGCGGGCCCGCCGACGCGATGAATGGCGTGTGCGCCATGGCGGCGACGCTGGCCACCGATTGCAGCAACTTGATGTCCTGGCCGCCGGGGCCGAAATCGTAATTGCCTATGATGGTGCCAAATGGCTGGCCGCCGAATTGGCCGTATTCCGCCGTATAGACCGCTTTGTACAGGCCCGAGCGAGTGATGTCGGGCGCATCTTCGAAGTCGGCCAGCAGATCCTCTTTTGATACGTTCAGGATTTCAATTTTGTTGTTCTCGCGAAAATCTGTGCGGTCGACCAGAAATTTCAGCGAACGCCACGACGATTCCAGTTTCTGGAAATCGGCCTGATGCATGATTTCGTCGACCTGGCGGCACAGCTTCCGGTCCAGTGCCGAAATCATGTCGTCGATAAGGCCCTGGCTTACTTTTTCCTGCGAGCGGCTGGGCTCCAGCAGTTCCGCGACAAAGGCTTCAAGGCCCTGGCGGGTAATCGAGTACGCTTCATCACCGGGCTTGACGCGGGTCGTCTCGATGAGTTGGTCGATCAGGGAGCCGCCGGCCTGGGCAGCCGCGCCCTCGGCGGGTTGTTGTTGTGGTGAATCCTGACTCATAAATGTGCTCCTTATTTCTTGGGGGCCGGGGCCTGTTCTTGGGCGCCGAGCTCGGATAGCAAGCGTTCGCGCGTGCCTTCGTCATGAACCAACTCTTGGATCTGCTTGCGGAAAGCCGGCAGATTGCCAAGCGGACCCTTCAGCGCCTTGAGTGCGTCGCGCAGTTGAATCAATTGCTTGAGCTCAGGGACTTGCTCCACGAGCGAATCGGGCTCGAAATCACGAATTCCCTTGAATTCGAGATTAACGGCCAGGTTTTCATCTGTTTCGCCATCGGCCAGGCGATTGGGTACGGACATGGTCAAGTTCAGTCCCTGGGCTTTCAAGACCTCGTTGAAGTTGTCCTTGTCGACCTGAATGGGCTTGCGCTCATCCAGCGGAACCGTGGATTCCTTAAGCGTGAAATCACCGACCACCAATTGCTTCAAAGGTAATTCGACATCTTCCTTTGCGTCGCCGGTTGCGGGCTTGTAGACAATATTTACTCGTTCTTTTGGTGCAACAGATCCGTCGGTGGCCATCAGTGTTCTCCTTAAATATTCAGGATGTAGGTGCCTGTGAAAGTCTCCAGGCTGCATGACAATCCAGCCCGGCCAGACGCGTCAGCATCGGCGCAGGCGGCTGGCTGGGTTCGGCGCCGTAGCGCCGCTCGACGGCTGCTGCCAGCTCCAGGGTTTGCCGGGCAAGGTCCGGCTCCCAGCGAGACAGCTGGTAGACATCGAGTACATCGATTAGTGGCGCCAGCAAGGGACGCAGATCGGCGCGCGAATCGAATCGGTGGAGCAAATCGCACTGGGCCACCCTGAGGCGAAAGGCGTCCCGCGTGCTATTGGTTTGATCTATGGCGGATTGCAGCGAATCCAGCGCGGCTTCCAGCTTGCCCGCGGCGGCGTCGGCATCGGCTTTTTCCGTCAAGCCGTGCAGGGCATCGCTGTCGGCGCCATTCTGAGCGGGGCGCGTGTTGGCTAGTGTATTGAGCCAGATGCGCGTTGCCGCGTCGGCGAACGGACGACCGTCGCTAAAGGATAAGGTAGCCAGTTCGGGGAGGCGGGCAATTAGCTGCGTTGTTTCGAATGCGACAGTGGCTGCCGCTTCGCTGGCGCCCATTCGGCTTAGCGCGGCATGGGCGGCTCGATTCAGATCGAGCCAGTAACGCTGGTTGATCAGGCGCGCCTCGACGAAATGCACGACTGCCTGGGCTTCTGTGCCTTGCTCGACCTGCGCCAAGCCGGTGGTCATCTGATCGGGTGGTGGTGGAATCCGGGTGGTACCGCCTGTATTGGGAGGGGCTGCGTCCAGCGAGGCCCAGGCACAGATGCGATTCAGGCGAAATAGCAAGGGTAGAGTAATGTGGTCGTTGAGGCACCATTCGATCAGCGGACGCAGATTGGTCAGGGCGCTGTCGATGACGGTTTCGGGGTCGGCGCCTGAGGCCGGCACGGATGTGGGAAGCAATGCGGGAGAGGGCGCTGCCGGGGAATTTGTATTGGAGGGTGCGCCGGCAGGCCCGTTGGCGGGCTCGACCGATTTCGACGAGGGGGAAGGTTCGGGGGCCGCTGTGCCGGTGGCTGTGTTTTCGATCGGTACCGCGCTCAAAGCCCGGCGCAGGCCGTAAAATGCTGGCGCCTCGGTGTCATGAGATTGCCAGGCGGCGTCCAGTGCTTCCCAGTCGGCCAGCAATTCGGCATGAACTTTGTCCGGCAAAGCCTCGAGTTCGCCTTGAAGGTACTCGCCCATGTGGTCCAGCAGCCATTGCATCTGGTTGCGGCGCCCGCGCAAGCGAGCGGGAGGGGGGGACATTTCTTCCCAGTATGTGTGTACCAAGTCGTTCAGGACATGTACACCGCCGGCCAGGCCGATGGATCCGTATAAATGCATCCAGGCTGCCAGAAGCCAGATTGCCGCCGATAAATCCTTGCCTTCTTCACGCAGTATCTGACTCGTCAGCGAGGCTACTTTATCCCAATTTACTGCGCCATCGGTGTGGATATCGGTGAGGCGGTCAATTTGCGCTTGGACTTCCGAGAATTTTTCACCCTCGCGAGGATTTTCTCCCGCGGGCCGCTGAGGCCCTACAGGGTCTAAACCTAAGGTGCGCTCGGATGAATTAATCGGCACGTTGCCTGATCCTTGATGCTACAGCAGGAAATTAACTCACAAATACTAACATTAAAAACGAGACATTTACCAAATATTTTTTTTGGTATTGGTGTTGCCAAGCCTATGTTTTATGATAAAAATCAAGGAAGTAGCAACCATATTAAAAGATTATGATTATTGTATGATTTGTTATTATTTATATCGAATAATCGTTTTTAGGACGAATTCCGTAGATTAAAGTAGCTTGAATTTGCAACAAATAAGCGCTTATTTGTATTGATACTTTGTTTATATTTTTGACCGTAAATGCGGCAGCGTGTAGCGCTGATGTCTATACATCCAGGCAGGCCACAGCACATGAGCCAGCGCTTCGCGCGCAAGATCGGGGTCGACCGCCATGGGGGTGTAGGTCTCGGGGGCAGTGTAGCGGTATTGCAAAGGTTCGCGATGCGGTTCCAGCACCAGCAGGGCGTCGCCTTTCAGGTAGCCGTAGTTGTCGCTGTATTGCATCATGGCGCGGCCGCCGCCGGCCGCTGTCAGGTCGTGCCCTATCATGGGGTGCTCGGTGCGCAGGCCCATGAGCGACAGCAGAGTAGGCGGCAGGTCGATCTGGCTGATCAGCCGGTCGTCGCGCCGGGCGGGCACATCGGCGCCCAGGATCAGGGCCGGGATGTGGAAATGCCGCAGGGGCACGAGGCTGGCGCCGAACACGCGCGAATCGTGGTCGGCCACAAGCAGGAAAACCGTATTTTCCCAATAGGCCGAGCGTTTGGCTTTTTCGAAGAACCGGCCTATGGCCCAATCGGCGTAGCGCACGGTATTTTCGACCGTTGCCGGGTCGCCGTCGGGTTCGATACGGCCACTGGGATACTCCCAGGGCGAGTGGTTGGTGACTGAAAAAGCCAGTGTAAAAGTAGGCTGATCGGGCGGATTGCTGAGCAACTGATCCAGTTGTTTGAACATATCTTCATCGGACGCGCCCCACGTGCCGACGAAGGCCGGGTTCTTGAATGTGGCGCGATCGTACAGGTCGTCGAAGCCATTGCCGAAAAAGAAGCTTTTCATATTGTCGAAATGCGCTTCTCCGCCATAAATGAACCGTGACCGGTAGCCCCGCTGCTTGAGTACTTGGGCCAGTGTGAAGAAATTGCCCTGGGCGCCCGGCAGGCGCAGGGCGGCATCGGACACGGTGGGAGGAAAGCCGGCGACCACAGCCTCGAGTCCGCGCACCGAGCGTGTTCCCGTGGCGTAGGCGCGACTGAAATTCCAGCCCTGTTGCGCCAGCTTGTCGAGTTCGGGGGTGAGATTGGCGCCGCCCAGATTGCCAATGTATTGAGCGCCCAGGCTTTCTTCGACGATCATCACCACATTGAGCGGGCGGTCGCGTTTGGCGCTGGGTTCCTGGGTGTGCAGGGATGGAATATCTTGCTCGGTATCGCCCAGGCCGGCGCAATGATTGACAATGCGATTCATGTCATGGGGTGGCAGATCGCCGTAGACGTCGGCGGCTGAACGCTCGTTTTTCATGCTGTAGATGGCGTAGGCGACGTTGTAGAGCGAGTTCAGCGGCAGGGTATTGAGCATGCTGTCGCCGCAGTAGGCGACCGTCGACGGATTGATGGGGCGGTGGCTGAGCGTGCCGCGGATCGCCAGAAATATGATCGCGGCCGCGGCCAGGCTGAACAGGGGGCGCAGCCACCACGCCATGGCCGTGTCGGGCAAGGCGTGCCCAAAGAGTGCATGGCCCATCCATAAAAACGCGGCGAGCGCGAGCAGGCCGCCGATAATCATGATCTTGTAGCCCTTCCAAAGCATGCCGAACACTTCTTGCGGGTGTTTCAAATATTCAACATAAAGGCGGTTTGGGCGTGTATCGTATTCATAAATGAACTGGGGGGTGGAAACCTCGAGCAACACCAGCAGGAACCAGGCCAGTTGAAACCACCAGCCGGTTATTGTCACCGCGGTCGGCCAGTGCCCGATCCAGGGGGCCAGCAAGGCAGGTATGCCGACGATAATCGCGATTTGATTGGCATCGATGCGCAGCCCCCCTTTCAGTATGGGAAGCAGCCCGCCGGCTTGCTTGACCCTTTGCCATTGCCATGCCGCAAGCAGGCAACGGCTGAGCGTCAAAAGGCAAAAGCCCGACACGATGAAAATCCAGATCTGTTCGCGCATATTGTGGGTAAAAAAGCGTTTAACTACCTAAGTGTATATGCTTATTCATGAGCACTTCGGTCTTATATGTTTATATTGCGTACAATTTATTCGCAGCAGACGTCCCCGCTTTGTTAACACAGGAACCACGCATAATGTATCGCACAGGATATTACGCCAAGTTGTTCGGATCGATTGCCTTGAGCGCCTTTGCCGCTTCATCATTTGCCCAGGGTACGATCAGGATAGGCGAGCTCAACAGCTATAAAACCCAGCCCGCCTTTTTAGGGCCCTATAAAAAGGGCATGGACCTGGCGATTGAACAGATCAATGCGGCAGGCGGAGTGAATGGCAAGTCGCTCGAGCTGGTGACTCGCGACGACAATTCAAATCCCGGCGATGCGGTTCGCGCGGCCGAAGAACTGCTTGCCCGCGACAAGGTCGACGTGCTGTGCGGCACGTTCCTGTCGAATATCGGTCTGGCCGTTACCGATTTTGCCAAACATAAAAAAGTCTTTTTTCTGGCCAGCGAGCCCTTGACCGACAAGATCGTCTGGGCCGATGGCAATCACTATACCTATCGCCTCAGGAACTCCACCTATATGCAGGTGGCCATGCTGATTCCGGCCGCCGTCAACATGCACAAGAAGCGTTGGGCAGTGGTTTATCCCAATTACGAGTATGGCCAGTCGGCGGTTGCGACGTTCAAGCAATTGCTCAAGGCCGCGCAGCCCGATGTAGAGTTCGTGGCGGAACAGGCAACGCCTCTGGGCAAGATCGATGCCGGCAATGTGGTGCAGGCCTTATCCGACGCCAAGCCCGAGGCCCTGTTCAATGTTTTGTTCGCCAGCGACCTGGCCAAGTTCGTGCGCGCCGGGACGCAACGCAATTTCTTCAAGAATTTGCCTGCTGTAAGCATGTTGACGGGTGAGCCCGAGTATCTGGACGCCCTGGGCGGCGAAACCCCCGTAGGCTGGGTGGTGACCGGTTATCCCTGGTACGCGATCAACACGCCTGAGCACCAAAAGTTCCTGAAGGCATACCAAGCCAGGTTCAATGATTACCCCCGCTTGGGCTCCGTGGTGGGCTACAACACGATTCTGTCGCTGGCGGCCGGCATAAGCAAGGCGGGCTCCACCGACACCGAAGCGATGGTCAAGGCTTTCAGGAACCTGCCTGTGGACACGCCATTCGGCCGCATCGTGTATCGGGGCATCGATCATCAATCCACCATGGGCGCGTACGTTGGAACCCTGGCCGTAAAAGATGGCAAGGGGATCATGACCGACTTCAAGTATATAGACGGTGCGCAAGTTCAACCCAGCGACGAGCAAGTCAGGAAGTGGCGCCCGGCCGATGCTGATTAATTCATAAGAAAGTGCGCTGCCGCGGGGGCGGCGCCGGATCACATGCACCTTACCGGCTTTATCGTTCAGTTCCTGAATGGCCTGGCGGAGGCGTCTTCGCTGTTCCTGGTGGCGGCCGGGTTGTCGCTTATCTTCGGTGTGACGCGCATTGTCAATTTCGCGCACGGCTCCCTGTACATGCTGGGCATTTATATTGCCTACACTCTGGTGCGGCATTGGGGGCAAGATCCGGTGGGCTTTTGGCTGTGCCTGCTTGCGGCGGCGCTGCTTGTGGGCGTTCTGGGCGCCGCGATTGAAATTGGCTTGCTGCGGCGCATCTATCGGGCGCCCGAAATGTTTCAGTTGCTGGCAACTTTTGCCTTGGTGCTGGTTATCAACGATGCGACGCTCTGGACGTGGGGGCCCGATGACCTGCTGGGCCCGCTGGCGCCCGGGCTGAACGGCGCCCTGAAACTCTTCGATCGCTATTTGCCGGTTTACGATCTGCTGCTGATTGCCATAGGCCCCCTAGTGCTCGTTTGCCTGTGGCTGGTATTGACCAGAACACGTTGGGGCACTCTGGTGCGGGCGGCCACCCAAGACCGTGAAATGCTGGGCGCCCTGGGTGTGAATCAGGCCTGGCTGTTTACCGGCGTGTTCGCGCTGGGGGCTTTTCTGGCGGCGCTGGGCGGATCCCTGCAGATACCGCGGCAGCCGGCCAGCCTGGGCCTGGATCTGAGCGTGATTGGCGATGCCTTTGTGGTGGTCGTGGTGGGTGGCATGGGATCGATCCCCGGCGCTTATCTTGCCGCCCTGATTATTGCGCAGGTCAAGGCGCTTTGCATTGCGCTGGGGCTGGTGTCATTCTGGGGCTTCGATATCGCCTTTCCGAAACTGACTTTGGTGGTTGAATTCGTTTTCATGGCCATTGTGCTGGTGTTTCGTCCATGGGGGTTGCTGGGCCGGCCTTTGGCAGCCATGCGCAATGTCGGTTCGCCGGAACGGCCTTTGCGTGCGGCAAGCGCTGGATTCAAAGGCGGCATGCTGTTGCTTGTAATGGTTTTGCTGGTTTTGCCGCTGCTGGCTGGATCTTTTCCGTATGCCCAGGTACTGGCCCTGGATATTATCCTGGCGATCCTGTTTGCGGCCAGCCTGCACTTCATGATGGGACCCGGTGGCATGCCTTCCTTTGGACATGCCGCTTACTTCGGCCTGGGTGCTTACGGGGCGGCGCTGCTGTTCAAAATGGCGGGCTGGCCCATGGTTGCCTCGATGGCCGCCGCTCCCATGCTGGCGGCTTTCGGGGCCCTTGTTTTTGGCTGGTTCTGCGTTCGCCTTTCGGGTGTCTACCTGGCTATGTTGACCCTGGCGTTTGCCCAGATCGTGTGGTCGGTGGTGTATCAGTGGGATGCGGTGACGGGCGGCTCCAACGGCATAATCGGCATCTGGCCCGCCGACTGGCTGTCGGGCAGGGCCTATTATTATTTCGCGCTGGCTATCGTAGTGTTGGCGGTGCTTGTTTTGCGACGCATGGTGTTTTCCCCGTTTGGCTATGCTTTGCGGGCGGCCCGTGACTCCGCGCTGCGTGCGGATGCGCTGGGAATTCATGTCCAGAGAGTGCAATGGGCCGCATTTGCCATTGCCGGCGCGTTTGCGGGGCTGGCCGGCGCCCTGTATGTTTTTTCCAAAGGCAGTACCTCGCCCGAAGTTATTGCCGTAGGCAAGTCGGTCGATGGCCTGGTGATGGTTCTGCTGGGCGGGGTGCAAGCGCTCGCAGGGCCCATTGTTGGAGCCACCGTATTCACAGTGCTGCAGGATTATGTCGTGGGTATTACTCAGTATTGGCACGCCTTGTTCGGTGGCGTGATTCTCGTGCTGGTGCTGGCCTTCCCTCAGGGAATAGCCGGTTTCCTTGACTTGCTGAGCAGCTCTTCCAGGGCGTCGGTACGTGATCGGATTGACGATAAACGGGAGTCGGCATGAGCCTGCTGATGGTCCGGGGCCTTGAAAAGCGGTTTGGCGGCAACATGGCCGTGGACGGCATCGGTTTCGACCTGGCGCAGGGAGAGTTGCTGGCGCTTATCGGGCCCAACGGAGCGGGCAAATCGACCACCTTTAATATGCTGGGTGGACAAATGGCCGCCGATGCGGGGTCGGTGCTGTTCAACGGAACCGAATTGCTGGGCTTGCCCTCGCGCAAGATCGCGCACCTGGGGGTAGGACGTACTTTCCAGATTGCAGCCACGTTTTCGTCTCTAAGCGTTGTCGAAAATGTGCAAATGGCCTTCCTGGCCCATCGGCGCAAAATCCATGCGTTCTGGCGTTCGGCCCGGCGCACTTATCGCCATGAGGCGCTTGCCTTGCTGGAGCAGGTGGGCATGCGAGAGCAGGCGGACCATCCATGCAGCGAACTGGCGTATGGCGATGTCAAGCGCGTTGAGCTGGCCATGGCCCTGGCCGGCAATCCGGAATTGTTGCTGATGGACGAGCCCACTGCCGGCATGGCGCCGCAAGAGCGCAATGCCCTGTTTGCGCTTATCCGCGAGCTGGCGGTTCAGCGCCGGATGGCGGTATTGTTTACCGAACACAGCATGGATGTGGTGTTTGCCTATGCGGACCGGATCATCGTTCTGGCGCGCGGCCAGTTGATTGCCCAAGGCACGGCCGAGGAAATACGTCGTCACCCAAGGGTTCAGGAAGTGTACTTTGGCTCCGGCAAAACCTTCGAAGCCACGGCCGGCGAGGTGTCGTCATGATCGCAGAGAATGCGCCCGGTTCGGCCCTGTTGTCGGTGCACGGCCTGGATGCCTGGTATGGCGCCGCGCACATTTTGTACGGAATCAATCTGGAAGTGCGATCCGGTGAGGTGGTCGCCTTGATGGGGCGCAACGGTGCGGGTAAATCGACAACGCTGAAATCGATTATGGGCCTGGTTCCGAAATGCACAGGCGCGGTGCATTTCATGGGGCAATCGATAACACGGCAGAAAACCTATCGGATTGCCCGTTCGGGTTTGGGTTATGTCCCCGAAGACCGCCGGATATTCACCGATCTTAGCGTCGGCCAAAACCTCGATGTAGGGCGGCAGCCGATGCGTCATTGGCCAGATGGCCGGCCTGCCTCGAACTGGACCATGGAAGCTTTGTATGAATTATTTCCGATCCTCGATACGCTCAGGAACAGGCAGGCAGGATCTTTAAGCGGCGGCGAACAGCAGATGTTGACTGTGGCCAGAACGCTGATGGGGAACCCCTACCTTGTGCTGCTCGATGAGCCGTCGGAAGGCGTGGCTCCTGTGCTTGTCGAGCAAATGGTTGCCATGATCCTGGCCTTGAAGAAGCAGGGGACGAGCGTTTTATTGTCCGAGCAAAACATGCACTTCGCGCAGCTCGTATCCGACCGGGCCTATGTGCTGGAAAAAGGCTTGGTCCGTTACGCCGGCACGATGAGGGAACTGAAGAGCAACGACGACATCTTGCGTACCTACCTGGCCTTGTAGTGACGGTCAGGGGCACCCGCAAGGGGTGCCCCTGACCACAGGGCGGCATAGACGAAATCAACCAACGTGGGCATGGATGGGGATAGGGGTGGCCCTTGTGGCCCCCCGATATTCCTCGAGCAAATCGTCCCGTCGTTGTTGTGCGGCGGCCAGGTTTTTTTCCTTGACGTGGCCGAAGCCGCGTATGTCGTCGGGCACATTGGCCAGGTCGATGGCGACCGCCAGGTTCTGCTCGCTGACGGTTTGCGCCAATTCTTGAACCAGGGCCAGGTAGTCGCGCACGAGCTGACGCTCGTGCCGCCGTTCTTCGGTCCTGCCGAAGACGTCGAACGCCGTGCCGCGCAGCCCTTTCAGCGTTGCCAAGACTTTGAAGGCGGTCATGATCCAGGGGCCGTACTGTTTCTTGATCAGGTGACCCTTGTCGTCTTTCTTGGCCAGCAAGGGCGGCGCCAGGTAGAACTTGAGGTGGTAATCCTTGCCGGGTTCGCCGTCGAACTGGGCGCGCAGCTTCTCGGTAAAAGCTGGATCGGCGTAGAGTCGCGCTACTTCGTATTCGTCCTTGTAAGCCATGAGCTTGGCCAGGTTTTTGGCAACGGCGCGAGTCAATCCCAGGGCCTTGGCGTCATGCAATGAACTTTCTTTAGTGCGAATCAGCCTCACTGCCTCGATGTATTGTCTGGCATAAGCCTTGTTCTGGTAGGCCGTCAGCATTTGCGTGTTTCGTTCGATGAGCTTGTCGAGCGTTTCAGGCATGGCAATGACCTGGGCCACAGTTTCAGGCTTTTTCAGATCGGGCGCAATGGCTTGCGGGTCATGATGGGCAATGGCGCGGCCCCATTCGAAGGCCGCCTGATTCTTTTCGATCGTTACGCCATTGAGCTCTATGGCGCGTGACAGGCTTTCGTGCGAGAGCGGAATCCATCCCTTTTGCCAGGCGTAGCCCAGCATCAGAGGGTTGGTGTAAATCGCATCGCCCAACAGCCTGACGGCCAGTGCGCCGGCATCCAGAAATTCGCAGGTTTGCCCGATGGCTTCTTTCAAGTCATGTTCGGCCGAGGCCTCGGGAAATTGCCATTTCGGATCTTTGATGAAGTCGGCGGTAGGCATGTTGGCGCTGTTGATGGCCGCGTGCGTGGTTCCCTTCTGTACTTTGGCGAGCACTTCGGCCGAAGTCGATACGATCGAATCGCAGCCTATGATGAGTTCGGCCTCGCCGGTGGCAATGCGCGTGGCGTGTATATCGTCTGGCGCGGCCGCGATCTGAACGTGACTGAGCACGGCGCCGCCTTTCTGTGCCAGGCCTGCCATGTCGAGGACTGTAACCCCCTTGTTTTCAAGGTGCGCCGCCATGCCCAGCAGGCCGCCGATCGTGACGACGCCGGTGCCGCCTATGCCGGTCACCAGTATGCCGTATATGCCTTGTATGTCGGGCAATGCGGGGGCGGGCAGTTTATCCGCGTCGGCAGCGCCCATCCGGGGCGCCTGCGCCTTGGGTTTCCGAACCTGCGCGCCTTCGGCTGTCACAAAGCTTGGGCAAAAGCCATTGACGCAGGAAAAGTCCTTGTTGCACGAAGATTGATTGATTTTGCGCTTGGTACCCAGTGGAGTATTGAGCGGCTCGACCGACAGACAGTTGGATTTCACCGAACAGTCGCCGCAGCCTTCGCATACGGCGTCGTTGATGAAGGCGCGCCGGGCGGGGTCGGGGTAGGCGCCGCGCTTGCGGCGCCGGCGCTTTTCGGTGGCACAGGTCTGGTCGTAGACCAGGACAGTGGTGCCTTCGATTTCACGCAATTCGCGCTGCACCCGATCAAGTTCATCCCGGTGGTACACAGGGGCATTGCCCGCCAGCGACACGCCCCGGTATTTCTCGGGCTCGTCGGTAACCACCACGATTTTTTTCGCTCCTTCGGCATAGACCTGCGCAATGACATCGGTGACTTTCAGCACGCCGTCCACGGGCTGGCCGCCCGTCATGGCAACCGCATCGTTATACAGGATCTTGTAGGTGATATTGGAGTTGGCGGCGATGGCGGCGCGTATGGCCAGGATGCCCGAATGGAAGTAGGTGCCGTCGCCCAGGTTCACAAATACATGTTTTTCTTTGGTAAACGACTTCTGGCCTATCCAGGCTGCGCCTTCGCCTCCCATATGGCTGAAGGTTTCGGTTTTGCGATCCATCCAGATGGTCATGTAGTGGCAGCCTATGCCAGCCATGGCGCGCGAGCCTTCGGGCACGTTGGTCGAGGTGTTGTGCGGGCAGCCCGAACAGAACCAGGGCTTGCGTTCGGCGGTGATGATGGGCTGCAGCAATTCACGTTCCTTGGCTTCGATTATTGCCACGCGTGCGGCAACGCGAGCCTGGATGTCCAGCGGCAGCACGGCTTTTTCGAGGCGCTTGGCGATGGCCTTGGCGATCAGTGCAGGCGACAGCTCGCTTTGGGCGGGCAAGAGCCAGTTGCCGCGCGGCACCGACCATTCGCCGCCGGCATTGTCCTTTTCATCGAACTTGCCATAGACCTTGGGGCGCACATCGTCGCGCCAGTTGTACAGTTCTTCTTTAAGCGCGTATTCCAGAATTTGCCGCTTTTCTTCGACGACCAGGATTTCGTCCAGGCCGGTGGCAAATTCGCGTGCGTCCAGCGCGTTCAAAGGCCACACGCAACCCACTTTCAGGACCCGTATGCCGATTTGCGCACAGGTGTTTTCGTCCAGGCCCAGATCGGCCAGGGCCTGGCGGGTGTCGAGGTAGGCCTTGCCGGCGGCCATGATGCCGAAACGGGCCCGCGGCGAGTCGATGACAATGCGGTTCAGTTTGTTGGCGCGCACGTAGGCCAGCGCGGCATACCATTTGTAGTTCATCAGGCGCGCTTCCTGCACCAGCGGCGGATCGGGCCAGCGTATGCTCAGGCCTTCGGGCGGCAAGACGAAGTCGGACGGAATGACGATGTTGGCGCGGTCGGGATCGATATCGACCGAGGCGGTGGATTCGACCACATCGGTGACGCATTTCATGGCGACCCACAGGCCCGAATAGCGGCTCATGGCCCAGCCGTGCAGGCCGTAGTCCAGGTATTCCTGGACATTCGATGGATACAGAACCGGCAGGCCCGCGGCCTGGAATACATGTTCGGATTGATGCGCCAGCGTGGATGACTTGGCGGCGTGGTCGTCGCCGGCGAGCACCAGCACGCCGCCGTGTTTCGAAGTGCCGGCGGAATTGGCATGCTTGAGCACGTCCATGGACCGGTCCACGCCGGGACCTTTGCCATACCACATGCCGAATACGCCGTCATGCGTGGCGTCGGGATAAAGATTGACTTGCTGCGACCCCCAGACCGAGGTGGCCGCCAGGTCTTCGTTCAGGCCCGGCTGGAAAACGATGTCGTTGTCGATCAGGTGCTGCTTGGCTTTCCAGAGTGCGAGGTCCAGGGAACCCAGGGGCGACCCGCGATAGCCGGAAATAAATCCGGCCGTGTTCAGCCCGGCATGCTTGTCGCGCAGTTTTTGTAACATGGGCAAGCGCACCAGCGCTTGCGTGCCGCTCATGTAGGCGCGGCCTTTTTCGAGAGTGTACTTGTCGTCAAGGCTTACCTTGGCGAGTGCGGACAGCACCGCCTGATCAAGGGGGGCGTTCATCTCGATTGTCTCCTGTAGGGATGATTTATTTTATTAGTGTATGTATTTATATTGGTATCGTAAAATCAAATTTTCAGGTATCAGGTATTAAAAAAACAGATGAAGAGCGAAGTTACGTTGAGACAATTCCGGTACTTCATCGCCGCGGCGACCTCGGGGCAGTTTTCCACAGCGGCCATCTCCGAGCATGTGTCGCAATCGGCGATCACCAGCGCGGTCCAGAGCCTGGAGAGACAGTTGAAGGTACGTTTGTTCGATCGCCTGCCTCATGGCGTGGTTCTGACGGCGGAAGGACAGGTGTTTTTTCACCATGCCCGGCATGTGATGGACTCGGTCAACGATGCCATGCGGCATGCCAGTTTGCGTACCCAGACGGTGCAGGGAACGATCCGGATCGCCGCCACCTATACGGTATTGGGCTATTTTCTGCCGGATTTGCTGAGCCGTTTCAAGCACAGCTACCCGCAAGTGGAGATAGACCTGGTGGATATGGACAGAATTACGCTGGAACAAGCGCTGGCCGACCGGAGCATAGACCTGGGAGTGGGGCTGATATCCAATATTGCCGATGTGCAGCGCTATGGGCATCGATTGCTGGTGCGCTCACGCCGCAGAGTATGGGCGGCAGCCTCGCATCCTTTGGCCAGGCAGTCCGCCGCAAGCCTCGACGAGATTGCAAAATACCCCTATATATTGCTGACTGTGGATGATGCCGATTCCGCGGCCACCGGTCATTGGGGAGCGAGTGGTCACGCACTCAAGATCGCGATGCGCACCAGTTCCCTGGAAGCCTTGCGCGGCCTGGTCGCATATGGTTTTGGCGTATCGATATTGTCGGACCTGGTGTATCGCCCGTGGTCGCTGGAAGGCAAGAAGATTATGGCCATTCCCATTGCGGATCCGGTCGCGCCCATGGATGTTGGCCTTCTTTGGCCCAGGCAGGCGGAGCCGAAAGGGCTGGTGGACACATTCCGGCAGTTCCTGATTCATGCTTGCGATAGTGAGTCCGAGGCCCCTGCGGCAAGCGCGGCCGCACGGCCGGGAGCGCGGCGGAGATAACGCGGGTCCCTTCTCCCGAAGGAGTTATTGTTCTTAAGGCGCGGGGGTGGCGGCCCAGGCGGGGTGGCGCATCACCGGCATGCGCAAGGAGTTTTTTATGGCACCAGCGACAAACCGACACGGATTTGCGAATCGCTGTTTTGCCGATATCCCAGCAAGGTTTCGCCATAGCCCTTGAAAAACTGCACATGCAGATAGCCGTTCATGTTCAGGAATGTGCGCTGCAGAGGCCAGGCGGCTTCGATCTGGGTAGCCTGGTGGCCTTGATTGCCGTGGCGATACATGCCCGACAGTACCAGCCCGTTATCTTGCGCCCAGCGCAACTTCCAGTCCACATGGCCCGCATAATCGGCGTAATCTGGATTGTCAGTGATTCCCATATAGGCTTTGACTCGTGGGGCGAAGGTAAGCGTACTGCCGCCATCGAAACGGTAATTGAACTGCGGTTCTATAAATCCGTCGTTCAGCGAACGCGAGTCGGCGCCGGCCTTGCCGTTGGATTTGTGCTCCACGCCGGTGCTCAGGCCCACAAACCATTGTTTGCTGTCTGCCTGCCAGAGCGCGTCTTTATGCCAGAAAATGCTGGGATTGTAGGTAGTGTCGATAAAAGGGCTGGAACTGGCCGATAGGTCCCACAAGGAGGTTTGGGTATAGCCCAAATACATATTGTCGAAAAATTTTGGATTTTCCGGATCGGCTGGCGTGAACAGGCGATATTTAAAGCTCAGCTGGAAACGCGCATTGGTCCCGCCCTTGGTGCCGACATCGAAGTAAATCGGTTCGTATGGAGACAAGGCATTTCTGAAGTTATCGAATGCCGAGGGCGTAGTGATGGGCTTTTGCAAGGTGTCGATGGCTGGCCCTTCGTTGATCGAAGCACCTGTCGCGGCAACAATGTTTTTGGGCAAAACAGGATCGGCCTTGCGACCTTCGGGGGCGGCACCGGCGTCCACGATTTGCGCATGGGCCGGGGTGCCTGCGATCGGGCTTTTTTCCAGCGGGTTGGTATCAAGCGCCAGCAGGGTCGGCCGACCCTCGACATTGATTGCCTGCAAGCCTTTGACGCCCTTGGGTACCACCGCGCGCCAGGCAAACTGAACGAAATTGTTCACGGGCACATTGACCTGGCTTGGAGCCGTTTCCAGATAGGCCAGGCTGCGTATAGCCTGGCCGCTTTCACTACGCCATTGCAACACCAAGGTTTTGGAGGGACGCCAACTAAGAGTGTTGCCCGTGTCGTTGAAGAGCACAGCCTTTACATTAATTGTTTCGCCTGCGACGGCGTGTGTCTGGTCCAATTGGTAGGCCATGCCCGCCCAAGCCTGGCTCATGTTGAGCAAGGTTACTGCCAAGGTAGCTGCGAGCGTGAAGAACAGGGTACGCAAAGGTCGGACAATGAGTTTCATAAGGCGATAACATGGTGATGCTTCGACTGAATGGGCAAGGCGCCCATTCAGTCTGGACAGGCTGAATGGGTATGCTTCGGATTCAGCCGCGGGTTTGCCCGAAACTTTAGCATTGCGCCGGTTTGATTGCGCTACCTGATGTAAGCGTGCTGTGACATATCGATTCAGGGCAGGATTTTCTACCTTTTTCGATTTTGCGACCAACAAGGTAAAATGCCTGCGCGTTACCTGATGCGGCAGTAGCTCAGCTGGATAGAGCACGGGCCTTCTAAGCCCGGGGTCGGGGGTTCGAGCCCCTCCTGCCGCACCATATAATTTTTTATAAATCAATATATTATTTGTTATTGATCTCCAAACAGCTACACTGGAAATTGTCCCCGAGTGGCTGTGCGCTGTCCCCATATTGTTCCGGAATCGGGTAAGGCCGAGGCTAAATTCCGTTGCGATTATTTGCGAGGGTAGTGAGCATTCGCGTGTGGCCCAGTTCCCCCATGCGGGGCCGTTAATGGGGTGGGGGGTAGTCGATTCCTGGCAGGCATTCTTTTTATTTCAGCCAGCCAGTGGCAATGACTCTCTTCCCAGGAAACAATAACAATCATCCATAGCTTCCCCTGCGAAATAAAGGGCGGCTTCTCGTTAGGCGAGAATGAGAAATGATCGGGACTCTCTGTGGTTCGGATCAGCGATAACTACCGCAATCCTGTCCAAGGGATCCAGATCGAGATCGAGCCACCGAGTTCCTGCGGGAGCATTCCTACAACGAAGTCCGTGTCATCCTTGAAGAATATTATTAGCTTGCAGAATGTTTTATGCAAATTTGCCTGGCAATTTCGGCAATGGGAAGTGCAACCAGAGACTCATGTTTCAGATGCGCGCCATAATAATTTATATGTTCGACAGGCATGCTGGTGCCGAACATTTTTATTTTATTTTGATTGAGTTGCGCCAAGAAAAGCTCTTTGGGCAGGTAGCTAACCCCAAGCCCCGCCTGTACCAGGCTGCATAAGGAAACCAGGCTGTTGGATTCGGAAATACTCGGCGGCCTGATGCTGCTTACCGCGAAAAAATTATCACAAAGCGCGGAGGTGATGGAGTCGTCGTGCTGTCTGATCAATGGCAATCTGAATATTTCATCGAGAGACAGCTCGCGAGACGGCAGCAGCATTGAAGGAGAGCAAAACCACGCAAACTCTGATCTTTTCAGGAATGTCCGCACCATGGCTGGAGTTAGAAAATGTTCTGGAATGACAATGAAGTCAAGCTTGCCTTCCAGCAACTGGCTTTGCAATATGGGGGCATGGCTCACGCAGGTACTGACGAGAAGGTTTGGATAGCTGCCCTTCAATTCTTTGATGAATTCCGGAAACCACGTTAGAGCGCTAAGCTCCGTGATTCCTATGGCTATTTTCTTTAGTGTCTGGGATGATTGCTCTGTCAGGCCCATCAAGGCAATCAACAGCTTTTCGGTGGATTGCATTACCTCTCGCCCAAGATCGGTAAGCTCTGATTTCTTGTTTCTGGTGTCAAACAAAGGTGCGGAAGATAGTCTTTCCAGTTCCTGCAATCGTTTGGTTGTGGCGGATTGGGTAATGTTCAATTTTTGGGCGGCCTTATTCATGGTTCCCAATTTTGCTGTCCAGTAAAACGCCTCCAATTGCTTAATCGTAATCATGGCTGGTCAGGTTTCCCGTTAACGGAAAACGCTTGATGTTTTTGATGCAACTGGTCGAAATTGCAAATCGTTTGCATCAAGCGGATGATGTTTTTGTGGAAGACGTTGTATTTTGGAGTAAGGATGATCGCGACATAGCTGACGGACGGTACCGGGGGAGATGAAATAATTTCTTTTAGCTGGCCGTCAACGAGCAGGTTCGTAAATACGTTGCGAGGCAGATAGGCAACGCCTAATCCGGCAAGAACTATACCGACCAGGACGGTCAGGCTATTGGTGCTTATTTTTGTTTTTGCAACAATACCTCTTTTTTCCATCCATTCAGACATGATAATTCCCGCGCCCGATGTGCTGTTTTGAACAAGCGAGGTGAAGTTTCCTATCTTCGACACGGGAAGGTCGGCTTCCACATTGTGTAAGCTTGGATGACACAGCCACGCTGATTGAACGTCAGCCAGTTTGGTTTTTATGAGTCCTGTCGCGTTGAATGCATCGGGCACAATAATAATGTCCAGAACCCCTGTCTTCAGCTTGTTTAATAAGACCGTGCTTGCCTCGACCTCAATTTCAATATCCGCCGCCGCGTATTTTTCTTTCAATTTTTCTATCAGCACCGGCAGCCATGTCATGGCTGTCAATTCTGTAACGCCCAAGCGAACTTTTGTCGATAACAGGGTTTTATTGATCATCTGATCGACGATGAGGTCCCGATGCTGCAACAGGACCCGCGCTTTGCTTAACACTTCCTGGCCACTCTTTGTGAATTTTGCCTGTCGGGCGGAGCGATCGAGCAACTGGCATTTCAAATGATTTTCCAGTTCCTGAACTTGCCGCGAGATGGCGGATTGGACGACGCCCAGTTTATGAGCGGCATCGCTGAATGACCCCGTTTCGGCAACAGCCACGATTGCTTCCAATTGCTTGAAGCTTGTCATATTCGGGTTTACCTTGGTAATTCATCTAATTTATTCATATTTTATTAGCTGAATATATCACTTTTTTATTATTTTCCCGTGTGTGAGAATTTCGTCTTCACAGATTTCTTTACGTGTTAATTAAAGTGTAGAAAAAGGTAATGGAAGATATTCAAAGTTCATTCAACGGAGTTTCTACTTCGATCATCAGCGATGTGATGGATCGTCTGCCTGGTACCAATCAATTGAAGCCGATGCATGGCAGCACGCAATTGATCGGTCGAGCCCTTACCGTAAAGGTTGCAGCCGGCGACAACCTGTTCATACATAAAGCGTTGCGGACTGTGCAGCCTGGCGATGTTCTGGTCATCGACGCGGGAGGCGGGGTGGATAGAGCCCTGATCGGCGAGATTATGCTTGCTGTTGCAAAAATGAGAGGGGCGGTCGGCTACGTGGTTGATGGAGCAATCAGGGATGTGGGGGCATTCTCCAAAAATGATTTTCCATGTTTTGCCAAGGGAGTTACGCATCGAGGCCCATACAAGAATGGTCCCGGGGCAGTGAATATTCCTGTATCCATAGATGGGGCCGTCGTTCAGCCGGGAGACATTGTGATAGGCGATGAAGATGGGGTGGTCTTTATTCCAGTCGAGAAGGCAGAAGAAATTCTTGGCCTGGCCAGAAAAAAAATGAAACTGGAGGCCGATACCCTCAGCGGTATCGGCCGCAATGTGTATGACGATAGCTGGATCGAAGCGTCATTGTTGAAACAAGGTTAATGCCTGAACTGCACTACTTATCGAAGGTAAAAAATGCTATTTATCAAAAAAACAATCACCGCGGGTTTTGCTGTCAGTATGCTGTTGGTGACAGGGGCAACAGCGAATGCGGCCGATTTCCCGGATCATGCAATTCAACTGGTTGTTCCCTGGGCGCCCGGGGGAGCAACGGATGTGATTGGCCGTTTTATCGCCAAAGGCTTGAGTGAGCGGATCGGCCAGGCCGTGGTGGTCAACAATAAGGCCGGCGCGGGTGGAAATATTGGGACGACTTCATTTGTTCGCGAAAAGCCCGATGGCTACACATTGCTGGTCGTTACCAGTTCAACCAATGCGGCGAATCCGCATTTGTATTCACACCTGGGATTCGATCCAAAAAAGGATTTTGCACCGATTGCATACATTGGTTCGATTCCCAATGTCCTGGAGGTACCTAAGGGATCTCCCTTCAACTCCGTCGGCGACTTATTGATCTATGCCAAAGAACACCCGAACAAACTGAATTATGGCTCGGCTGGCGTGGGTTCGTCGCAGCATTTGGCAAGCTCCTTGCTGGTGCACCTGACTGGAATCAAGGTCACTCATATTCCCTATAAAGGTAGCGGCCCGGCCGTCAGTGATTTGTTGGGGAAACAACTGGATTTCATGATCGATACGGGATCGATTTCGCAGGTTAAGGCCGGCACACTCAAGGCTTTGGCCGTGGCCTCGAAAACAAGGTTGACGGAACTGCCCGATGTTCCAACCTTTGCAGAGGCGGGTGTAAAGGATATGTACGCTTCAGCCTGGTATGGCATAGCGGCTCCGGCCGGTACGCCAGTAAAAATTGTGGACGAACTGAACAAGAAAATCAATCTTGTCCTGAAAGATCCAGATATCAACAAGAAGCTGGAAGCAATGGGTGTACAGGTAGGCCCCGCCCAAAGCCCCAAGGAATTTGCCGGGTTCATGTCCAGTGAGTTGAGCAGATATGGTGAGCTGGTCAAACTGTCGGGCGCGAAAATGGATTGAGTATGCCGCTGTTGCCGTGTTTTGTCGGCACCCACGGCCGCCCCGCACACCATCATTCGGGATGTATCTTGTGGACATCCGCAATTCCGGTGCCGCCTCATGGAGGCGGCGTTTTTTCGAAATGATTATTCCCGCGGAATTGTGTCCTGCGCCTGGCCAATCCCACTGCGGATTGCCGCTTCGACGGCGGTGCGTCCATGCGTGGATTTTTGCGCCAGGTCGTTGAAGCTGATAAATTCTTTGGGGCGCCCGCTTGTTTCATCGATGGAAAAAGAGGGAAAGATCGCGACGCCGGCGACAGCCTGGGCTGCTTTGATGGCGTTACGGTAGCTGCCGCCGAGTTTGGTATTGCGTTCCAGATGCCGGTCGTCATTGCCGCATATCAATAGAGGCTTGTTGGGAAAGCGTCCACGCAAGGCTTGGGCGACGGGCGTCAGGTTGTCGCTGTCAAAGGCCACAACAGTGGGATGGGATACGGTTTCCGCTATGGTGGCGGCCGTGGCATAGCTTTCGGCAAGAATAATGACCGAGGCCTGGGCCAATACGGCAACACCCTGGCCGGGTGCCGCGTCCAAGACGTGGAAACAACCGGGCTTGAGGTTGTCTGCCTGGTAGCACTGGCTGCCATCCGTATAGATTTTTTGGGCGGCCCATACCTTGCCGTGTATGTCTTGCGCGGGAATCACGAGGTTGCCATAGCAGTTTTTCTTGAGACCCTCGTGGGCGCTGATTCCTTTGCGGCGCAAGTAGGCATTGGCGTCCGTGGCGCGTGGAAAGGTAGGCAGCTTGGCCGCAAGCATGATGGCTGTGCTTTCGTGTTTGGCATGTAGTTCTCGTTTCCTGTCCGCTTGTTTTTGTCCGGTCTGGGCCTCGGATGTGGCTTTTCTCGCTTCTTTTTCAGTTCTCTCATGGGCTTGCCGACTCGGGAATTGTTCGAGATTCGTCGTGCTCCACGCACACCATCGTTGCCTTTTGAGGGGCCACTGCGCCTCGGCCCAATTTTTCTCCGAAAACGACAACTCCGATTTTGCCAATGTCATGCTGCCTCCATGGTATTGTGAATACCCACTATCTTGAGTGGTTGGTTCAGACTGACGCAAGAACCGTGCCAGGAGCGTCAAAAACCTACAATAGGTGTGAAAGGCGGGTACAGTGGGGCATTCGAGCAAAATTCGTCAGGCCTGGCATACGACTCAAGTGTGTAGATCGGCAGAATTCAGTGTTTCTTGTGTGTACTTTTCCATCCTGCCCGGGGTGGGACGCAGTGGCGAGTTTGTTTCTACTGGTTATTCGCAGGCTGCAATTTCCGCGTGCTTCTGGTATATATTCACCGGCGCGGATGCGCGCGGGCATGCTCGAATAACAAAAGCCAGACCCTGAGCCCTGGCATGTCATCGGGCTTGAAATGAGCCTGGTCCGGACCAATGGCGATTCCGCTTTTGTTGAACTTCAATGTCGATTGGACGATTACATGCGATATCTTTTTGCCCGACGGCGCTTGAGCATTTATTTGTTGCTCGCCGCCTGTGTCGGGATAGCCTATATCGCCGATTGCATCGTCTTCGCCCAAGAGACCAAGTCCACACTCGCGCAAGCGCATCAACGTGCCGTGTTTTATTCCCTGAGCCTGGAGTCGACCCTGGCGCGATACGAATCGCTGCCGAAAGTTATTTCGTTTGAAAAGAAAATGAGCGTCCTGCTGGACAATCCGGGCGATGCGGTGGCTCAGCAAGCCGCCAATCAATATCTGCGCGCCGTTCAGGTGACAACCGGTTCGCGGGTTGCTTATCTCATTGATGCCGATGGCTTGACTCTGGCATCCAGCAATTGGGATAAGCCCGATACCTTTGTCGGTCAGAACTATACCTTTCGGCCTTATTTTCGCGATGCGCTGCAATTCGGCCAGGGGCGCTTTTATGGTCTTGGCACCACCAGCCACGAGGCCGGCTATTTTCTTGCAACATCCATTCGTACGCAGGCGGGAGCGCGCGGCGTTATTGTTGTGAAGATCAGTCTCAGTGAGTTTGAATCGGCGCTCTCGCAAAGCAGCGATACGGTCATGCTGCTTGATTCGGGCGGGATTATTTTCCTGTCCTCGGTTCCCGCCTGGCGATACCATACCCTGCTTGCGCTAAGTGCGCAGAAACGTGCTGCAGTGAATCGGAATCGTCAGTACGGTAAGAATCCGCTCGATCCCCTGGAGGGCGTTGTTCTCGACAATACCTTGCCGCAAACCCTCGATCTGGCGCTTCCAGGCCAGCCCAAACGTACATTGCTCACCGAATACGTACCGGTGGGGCCGCTTGGGTGGAAGCTGGCAATATTTGTCGATCCACAGCGGGACCGTCAATTATCCCGGGTGGTGGGTATAGGCGTGGGCTTTGTCGCCGCGTTCGTAGCGGCCCTGTTCATGGTGCGCAATCAACAGCGCAAACGCTACGAAGAGCGGCGTCGTGCGAAAAATGAACTGGATCAGGCGCATGCGGAACTGGAGACGCGGATTGCCTTGCGCACGACCGATCTTACCGAAAAAATTGCGGCGCTGGATCGCGCCCAGCATATCTTGCGGGAAACACGCGACAGCGCGGTGCAGGCGGGCAAACTGGCCGTACTGGGGCAAATGGCGGCCGGCATCACGCATGAACTCAGCCAGCCCCTGACTGCCCTGACCACGCTTTCCGACAATACGGTTCACCTGGTCAAGCGCGGAGAACTTGAGGAAGTCAGCAAGAATGTTTTTCTGATCAGCAAGCTGGCCGCCCGCATGGGCAACATCGTGTCCAGCATCAAGGCTTTTTCCCGCAAGGACAATGTCGGACGCGAGCCGGTCAATGTCAGCAATTCCATTCATCAGGCGCTGATGTTGGTCGAGCCGCGCCGCAAGCAGGTCGCAGCCAAAGTCCAGTTGGTGCGTACAAGCTCGGAGGCGTTGGCTTGGGGTAACTCCATACGGCTTGAACAGGTGCTGGTCAATCTATTGCGCAATGGCCTGGACGCCGCTGCCGATCAGCCAGGCAGCGTACTGTCGGTAACGGTTCAGGTACAAGAGAAACATGTACACATTATCGTACGCGACCAGGGTCCGGGTATTTCGGACGCAGTGCGCCAGCACCTTTTCGAGCCATTCTTCACCACCAAGCCCACCGGCCAGGGCATAGGGCTGGGCCTGGCCATTTCCTTAGCTATCATTGAGGAAATGCGCGGCCAGCTGCAGATAGGCAATGCGCCCGATCGGGGCACCGAGGCCACCATCATCCTGGAACATGTATGAACACGGAAAACCCCATTCCCGCCGCTGAAGGCAGCCTTGTGTATTTGATCGAGGACGATGAAATCGTCATGCATGCCTGCGGGCAGGCTTTGCGTTTGGCGGGCATTTCGGTGCGCGGCTTCGGCGATGCGGAAACCGCGCTGGCCAGCGTTGGCGGCGAACGGCCGGCGGCCGTGATCTGCGATGTACAGCTTCCCGGCATGGGTGGAATGTCGCTGCTGGTCGATTTGCTGCGCCTGGATCGCAATTTGCCTGTGATTCTGATTACCGGACATGGCGATATTTCCCTGGCAGTGGAAGCCATGCGGGCTGGCGCCTACGATTTCATCGAGAAACCATTTCATTCGGAGCGGCTCGTCGATGTGGTCCGCCGGGCCATGGAGCGCCGCGCCCTGGCCACCGAAAATCAGCGCCTGAAAGATCAATTGCAAGAGTTGCAGGTAACCCCCCTGATTGGCCAATCGCCCGCGATCCAGCATGTCCGCAAGCTGATCGCCGCGCTGGCGCCGACCTCGGCCGATTTGCTGGTTTGCGGCGAAACTGGATCGGGCAAAGAGGTGCTGGCAAAAGCCATCCACACCGCCAGCGGCAGGCGTGGCGCCTTTGTTGCGCTGAATTGCGCGGCAGTGCCCGAAAGTATTTTCGAGAGCGAAATATTTGGCCATGAGGCCGGGGCGTTTACAGGAGCGCATCGCCGTCGTATCGGGAAAATCGAATATGCCCAGGGCGGCACGCTGTTCCTGGACGAAATCGAATCCATGCCGCTGAATTTGCAGGCTAAATTGCTGCGCGTGCTGCAGGAGCGCTACGTGGAGCGGCTAGGCAGCAATACGCCGATACCGGTCGATTGCCGGGTAATAGCGGCAACCAAGCTGGACCTCAAGCAGGCCTGCGACCAGGGCGAGTTCCGGGCCGACCTGTATTACCGCCTGAATGTCGTGTCCATCGAGTTGCCGCCCTTGCGTAAACGGCTCGATGACATCCCGTTGCTCATGGCGTATTTCATTGCCATTGCGGCGCGGCGCTATCAATGCGAGCCGCCGCAATGGTCCGGCCAGGACTTGCTGCGCTGGCAACAGCACGACTGGCCGGGCAATGTGCGTGAATTGCGGAACACCGCCGAGCGATTCTGCCTGGGTGTCGAAGACGGTCTGGCGCAGCCTCCCGACAATGCCGACTCCCTGGCGTATCGCATGGAACAAACGGAACATGAATTGATACAGGAAGCGCTGCGCAGCGCTGCAGGCAATGTGGTGCATGCGGCAAAGCTATTGAAGATTTCGCGCAAGACCTTGTATGACAAACTGAATCGCCTGGCGATCGATCCCGGCAGCTTTCGGCAGTGATACGCGGCGTGTTAATGCATTAGCTTGTGGCGAGAGCATGTCGGTGCCTTCGCTTACGACTCGCGCCCTCGGGAATAGGCATCCCGGACGCAATCGCGCAGGGCGTTGATCCGCCGGTTGTCGATGTCGGCTTTCCTGCGTGCCAGGACGATGTGACGTTTGCGCATCTGGCGATCAAGCCGGATGATGTTTACGGGGTAGATACGTGACAAGGGCTCTTTCGGCTGAGGTATCACGGAAAAGCCCAGACCTTCGGACACCATACTCAGGACTGCGAAGCTTGACATCATTTCGAATCGAGGCTCGAGTGCGGGCGAGATTTCGCGAACGAACTTGGATGCGGTTTTGCCACCGCTTAGCTTCAGGTTATAGCGAATCCACGGCAGATTCGCGATGATATCCTTGATGACTCCCGGGCCCGCGTAGTGGCGTGGGTAAACGAATACAAATGGCTCGTCGGTGATTTCCTCGCATTCGACAGCGCGCGAGAGGCCCGCCTCCGGGCGGGCGATGATGACGGCCTCGACGTCGCCCGCCTTGAGTTTTTCCAACAAGTGTTCCGAGGCATTCTCCGGTTCCAACACTACCTGGATTCCGGGATAGCGCTCCTGCATGAATTTCAGGGTTCTGGGAAGCGCAGACAGCTGCACCGTGTTCGCTGCGCCGAATCGCAAGCGCCCCCGTACGTCGAACCGGCTACGATCCCTCAGGTGTTCAAGACCACCCAGCGCCCCTTGCACGGTCGCAACGACCTCCGTAGCCAATGATGTAGGTTTGACAGTACGCCCTGAGCGATCGAACAGCGGCTGTCCGAAGTACTCCTCCAGGCTGCGCATCTGCTGACTCACCGCACTGGGCGTCAATCCCAGCTCCTGAGCAGCCAATGCGAAGCTGCCTCTTCGTAAAACTACCTGTAACGTAGGCAGGGCACCAAACTTCATGATTTCTCCCGGTGGTGTCCGCCGGGAGACGGACATCAGGCTGTAGACATCTCGGCGCAGATAGCGTCGACCGAGTCCAGCGTTTCGGCATGCTTGACTAGATCGACGATGCGGTCTGCACGGCGTTGATCGATACGCTCGGCGCATAGCAACCGGAATTTGCCTTCTATGTCATCCCAGGACAGCGGATTCTCGGGGCTGCCGCGCCGGTGCTCGACGTAGGTCTCGAATGCTCGGCCCGAAACGTCGGTAACCTTCATCCGCATCGAATGACGCGCACGCGCCCCCATTTTCTCAATCTCGGGGTCCACGTAAGCATTGATCTTCTCGATGAATCGGAGGATGGCCGGATCGGCGATTCGGTCGTCTTTATATTGCGCGACAAACGCATCCCCGTCAACGGCGATAGCACCGAGTCCGAAAAATAGGTTCATCTGGGCCGCCGTGACACCCTGAGCCTTGTATTCCCATGCGCAGTGCAAATACGTCATCGGGCTGAGGCCAACATCGACCTTGGCAATGCTGTCGGCCGTCAATTTGTGATCTTTCATCAGTTGCCGTAGGCCGTCCAATGCGCTATGGATGCTTGTGACGCACGCGTAAGGCTTGAAGCCCGTGTTGATCGTCTCCCAGCTCTTGTGGAGTCCAGCAGTCAGGTATTCGGGCTTCGGGTCCCCGCTGATCGTACTCAGGAAGCCACCGTAGCCGGCCTCGATGACGTCGACAATGCCTGTGAAGTTGCGTCGCGCCAGCAGTCCGGCATAAACCCCGCTTTGGGCGGAGCGACCGGAATGGAAACGCTTCACCATTGAGCCCTCCTGGGCCGCCATGAGGCCGGCGGCTTGCGTACCGGCGATGCCGATTGCATGCCAGGTCTGTTCCGGGCTGAGGCCCAGAATGCCCGCTGCCGTGGTGCCGGCCGTGAATACTCCGCATGCGCCCTGCGGATGATAGCCACGGAAGAAAAGCGACATTCCGGCAGCCATGCCGACACGATTGCTCACCTCGTAGCCCGCGACGATTGCAGCGATGACACGGCGGCCGTTCGTGTTGCCCTCGTATTGGGCAAGCGCCAGCGCAACGGGAACCGCGATAGACCCGGGGTGAAACATGCTGAGCTTGTGAATGTCATCGAGCTCATATGCATGGCAGGCCGTACTGTTCACCAACGCCGCATTCGCGGGCGAAGTACGGTCGCTCTGACCGTAGATGGTGCAGTTGCCCTTCGCTCCTTCGTCCCGTACCATGTCTGCTACTGTTCTTGTCCAGGGCAGCGCCGCGCCGAATATGCCGCAGCCCAGGCTATCGAGCATACAGAGTTTTGCGTGCTGGACCACTTCCACAGGAATGTCTTCATACCGCAGGTTCGCGGCGAACACCGCAAGGTCGCGGGTAGCACCTTCCTGGTAGCTCTTGTGCGTGGCTGTCATGCTCGATTCCTTCTTATTCCGGTTGAATATGGGCGACCTTGATGAGTTCCGCCCAATGTGCGATGTCTTGCTTCAAATAGGCGGCCATTTCAGCTGCGTCCCCGTAGAAGAGGATATTGCCGGTCGTTTCCAGCGGGGCCAGCACTTCCGGATCTGACATCGCCTTTTTGAACGCTTCGGAGAGATATGCAATGATCGGCTCCGGGGTTCCTTTCGGGGCGAAAAGCCCGGACCAAACCATGAGTTCGAAGCCTTTTGCTACGCGGTTGATCGGTGGGACTCCGGGTAACGACGGAATCTCCTTGGTCGTCGTGACGGCCAATGCCCGCAGGCGCCCCGCCTTGACGAGCGGCAGCGCATTCGCAAGGTCGACAATGGCGAAGTCTATGGTTCCCCCGAGCATGTCCTGCATCAACTGCGGCACTCCTTTATAGGGAATCATGAGCGCGTTGATCTTTGCATCCTGCACGAGAACCGTGCCTGCCGCCAGGTTCGCCGAATTCCCGTAGCCCCAGTTCAAAGGCTTGGGCCCCTCGCCGCGCTTGCGTGCGATTTTCACGAATTCATCGAGCGTCTTGGCCCCCACCTCAGGGCGTACCACCAACGTAAACACCACTCCGGTGGCTCGTCCGATGGGAATGAAATCCTTCTCAGCGTCGTAAGGCGGCTTGTGCTTGAGTTGCTGTGGCCCAGCAGAAAGAGACGTGCTGCTGCCCAGCAGCAGCGTGTACCCGTCGGGGGCTGCGTGCGCGGCCTCGGCGGCGCCGATTGTTCCGAACGCGCCCGGCCTGTTGTAAATCACAACGGCCTGCCCGGTGGCTTTGCTGAGGCCCCGGGCAACGGCCCTTCCTATGACATCGGTAGCTGTTCCCGCAGCGAATGGCACCATGAGGCGAATCGCGTGATCTGGATACTTGTCCTGGCCCGTTGCCATAGCCGAAAAGACAAGCGCGGCGGCCAACAGCAGCCTGCGGATATGAATCAATGACATTTGTCTGCCTCCAACGCCATGCTGCATGGCTTTTTTGTTATCGAACTAAAACAAGTTTAGAAGCGAGATCACATCATGAATAGTTATTTTTCATCATTAGAACATTAGAAAAACTTACCAATTGAACAGCCTCGATCTGATAGAGTGGCCGAAGCGATCCCGAATCTGCCAACAAAAGGAGACCATGCATGAGGCGGCAACTGAATCAACACCTAAAGCGGATCTTCGTGCGCAATGCAGGAGTCTTGATGCCCGGCGCATTCAACGCGCTTGCGGCGCGAATTATCGAGGCCGCTGGACATCAATTGGTCTTTGTGACCGGAGCCGGCGTGTCGAACGCGTATCTTGGCATGCCGGATCTCGGCTTGCTTACTGTCACGGAGCTGATTGCGAATGTCAACGCCATTGCGGCCGTCGTGCAGTTGCCCCTTGTGGTGGATGCCGATACAGGATTTGGAAATGCGATCAACGTACGACGTACTGTCCAGCAATTGGAGCAAGCTGGCGCGAGCGCCATCATGCTCGAGGATCAAACGTTTCCCAAGCGCTGCGGACACTTTGACGGCAAGTCGGTCGTTCCCACTGAGGAAATGACCGCCAAAATCAAGGCGGCCGTCGATGCCCGTCTCGATGATGATCTCATGATCATCGCCCGCACGGACGCCCGTGCAGTAGAAGGCTACGAGGCTGCCATTGCCAGGGCAAATTCCTACAAAGAAGCGGGAGCGGATATCATTTTTGTGGAAGCTCCATTGAACGAGAACGAGCTGCTGAGAATCCCGCAAGACGTGCCGGGACCGCATATGTGCAACATGGTGATCGGTGGCAAGACTCCCATATTGCCGCGAGCAAAGCTGGCTGAGGCGGGCTACGCGGGTATTTGCTATGCCAATGCCGCGCTGCAATCCGCCATGCTCGCAATGCGGAAAACCATGGAGCATCTGAATGAACATGGGTCGAGCGACGGCCTCGAGGATCTGCTGCTCAGCTTCGAGGAGAGGCAGCAGGTTCTACGAACTGCTCAATTCAAGGAGCTGGAGGAACGCTATAAATGAATCGAGCAATCGAACGGACGTTCCTGGACAAAGTCTGGGCCGGCCATGTCATCGAAAAGCTGGACGACAAGATCGATCTGATGCACGTCGACAGGCTGATGCTTCACGAGCTTTCGGGTAGCCAAGTACTGCGGGCTATACGGGAAGCAGGATACTCACCGGACAGTCCGAAACAGATATTCATGGTGATCGATCACCTGATTTCCACGCGGCCAGGCCGCCATGCCGTCGAGTCCGCATCCCCAAGTGGGCCGGAGATGATCGGCGCAGCGCGCGCCGAATCCCGGGCATGGGGCCTGCAGTTCTTCGATTTCGATGATCCTCGGCAGGGCATTGCCCACGTAGTGGCGCCTGAGCAAGGGATTGCATTTCCAGGTTGTACCCTCGTATGCTGTGACAGCCACACCAGCACCGTGGGCGGGATCGGCGCATTGGCATGGGGAATAGGCGCCAGCGAGGCGGAGCACGTTTTCGCAACGCAAACGCTGCCACAGGCCAAGCCCAAGGCGATGCGCGTGGTCTTCGACGGCCTGCTCGGCTCCGGCGTATACGCTAAAGACATGATTCTGGCTCTGATCGGCAAGATCGGAGCCCAGGGCGGCATAGGGTATGCGACCGAGTTCAGCGGAAGCGCTGTCACGGCGCTGCCCGTCGAAGGCCGCATGACATTGTGCAATATGTCCATCGAATTCTCCTGCAAGTACAGCTTCGTCCCACCTGACGATGCGACGCTCGCCTACATGAACGGAAGGCCATATAGTCCAACCGGCAAGGCATGGGATGTTGCTGCGGCGCAATGGCTGATGCTGCGGTCGGACGAGGCGGCGCGGTTTGATCTGGAAGTCACCATCGACTGCGACCAACTACGTCCCCAGGTGACGTGGGGAATCAGTCCGCAGCATGTAGTTTCGGTGGATTGCGTGGTACCGGACCCCGATACCTTGCCGGATGCGGAGCAACGCAAGCTTGCCGTGCGGGCGTTGGAGTATATGCGCTTGCAGCCTGGGACTCCTCTGGCCAGCGTGCCGATCGACGCGGCTTACATTGGATCGTGTACCAACGCACGGCTCTCCGACTTGCGGGCGGCAGCGGAGGTCCTGCGGGGAAAAAAAGTCAAACCAGGCATACAGGCGGTCTGCGTTCCCGGGTCAACGCCGGTCAAGCGTGCCGCCGAAGCCGAGGGCATCGACCAAATCTTCAAAGAAGCCGGATTCGAGTGGCGCGAATCAGGCTGCGGGTTATGTGCCAGTATGGGTGATACACGGTTTGCCGATATGCGGGTGATCAGTACGACTAACCGCAATTTCGAAGGACGACAGGGAACCGCCACGCGGACACATTTGGCGAGCCCGGCTACGGTGGCCGCCTCCGCTGTTGCTGGACACATTGCCGACTCGAGGAGGATCGCATAGTGGAAGCGCTCACCTCGGTTACCGGAGTGGCGGCGCCACTCATGCAGATCAACATCGATACCGATCAGATCATTCCGACGACTTTTCTCGGCGGCACCGACGCAAAGGGATACGGTGAACATGTATTTCATGGATGGCGGTTCCGCCCGGACGGATCCAGAAATCCCGACTTCATTCTCAATCGACCGCCTTTCGATAATGCCCGGATTCTGCTCGCAGATCGAAACTTCGGCTGTGGCTCATCGCGCGAACGCGCAGTATGGGCGTTGCGGGAATTCGGCATTCAGGCGGTGATTGCGCCATCATTTGGCGAGATTTTCTTCAACAACTGTTGGCGCAATGGGGTGGTACCCGTCGTCATGCCGATCGACGGTGTCAATAAGATCGTCGCGGCGGTCGAACGCTCGGATGGTGCGTGGGATGTCACAGTGAATCTTGAAACCCTCGCTGTGACAAGTGGAGAAGATCATTTCATTTTCAATGCGCCACCGGCATTTCGGGAGATGCTTTTAAAGGGACTCGATGAGATCCAGCTCACTCTTTCGCGTGGAGAAGCCATTCGACGCTTCCGTGAAGCGGATCGTGTTGTGCGACCCTGGGCTTATTTCGATTTACCGCCACCTGCTTGAGGTCACGTTCTCATCGGTGGTGACTGTCCGTCCAGCGCCTGCTTCGCGTTGAGGCGTCGCTCGAGAAACGTCATCAGCTCGCCATCTTTCTCGACAGGTGCGCCAGAGGCTTTGGAGATCAACGGAGTCATGACCCGGCGCTATACCACGCCACTCCTTCGTCATCCAGCTGCATCGCAGCTTCGCCGCGCCGGATCAGGTAATTCAGGTGGGCGATGCTTTCACCGGTGGCCAGGCCGAGCTGGCCATGATCGTCCGGAGTTATCGGCCGGGAAAATAGCGTCGGGAAGACATCCACCGCGCGCTGCGGTTGCCGCAATACCGCACGCAATCGTTCAAGCGCGTCCAACTGGCTGGATTCGAGATAATCGAGGCGTTCATGCAAGCCCCGAAAGGGCTCGTTGTGGGCCGGCAGCACGAGCACATCGTTGGGAACTTCCTTCTTCAGTTTTTCAAGCGAGGCCAGCCAGTCTTCCATGGGATCGGCGTCGGGTTCGGTCGGAAACACCGATACATTCGATGAGATGCGGGGTAGAACCTGATCGCCCGATATAAGGAGTTTGAGATCGGGACAATACAGGCAGGCATGTTCAGGCGAATGGCCATTGCCCACGACCACTTTCCATTGATGGCTGCCTATGTCCAGGGATTCGCCGTCCTGCAGACGCCGAAAGCTGTCTGGCAAGGCATGCGTCATTTTTCCAAAATTGCCGAACCGTGCACGATAATTTTCGATGGAATGTTCGCTCCAGCCAGCCTGGCGGTAGAAGCGGATGCCGTCGTCAGGCGCCTCCCGCCCGGTGTCGGCAACAAGTGTGCGGCATGTCACGTATTCCAGGCGCGTCATCCATAGACGGCAGCCGAACTTGCGGGTCAACCAGCCTGCCATGCCGATGTGATCGGGGTGCATGTGAGTGACCAGAACACGGCTGGCTCCTTTCGCACCCAGCGGGCCGGAAAATAGTTTTCCCCATGCCGCCGTCGTGTCGCTGGTCCGCAGGCCCGTGTCGACGATGGTCCAGCCATCACCGTCTTCCAGCGCCCACAGGTTGATATGCGTGAGCACAAAGGGCATGGGCATGCGTATCCATAAAACCCCGGGTGCTATTTCCCGAACCGCGCCGGGTTCGGGTGCGTCCCCGCAGGGATAAACCAGGGTTGGCCGGTTGTTTTTCTTGGCTTCGTTGTGGGCTTCGACCATTGGAGGGGCTCCGCTTTAATGGGGTATTGGCTCGTGTTGGTCAGTGTAAAGTAAATTGTGGTGAGGCACTCAGGGAAGCCGATTGATGATTCATGTCCGCGTGCAGCGCCCGGCTTTGTGAGAGGCGGGCGCTGTACCTATTAGTCGATCTTGATATGAGCGTCGTGCACCACCTTTGCCCATTTGCTTGTTTCCTGTTTCATGTACGCGACAAACTCTTCCGGCGTCGAAGACATGGGGTCCAGGCCCAGTGTGCCCAGCAGAGTCTTGAAATCCTGACTGTTGATGATTTGTACCAACTCGGCATTCAGCTTTGCAATAACAGGCTGAGGAGTATGGGCCGGTGCGAGAATGCCAAACCAGGACCCGACGTCAAAGCCCGGCAGGCCCGATTCGGCCACGGTCGGGAGATCCGGCATGGCCGAAGCGCGCTTTAGCGTGGAGACCGCTATCGGGCGGAGGCGGCCGTTTCTTACATAGGGCAGGGACGAGGTCATGCCATCGAACAGCATGTCCACATGGTTGCCCAGAAGATCCATGACAGCGGGCGCATTCCCTTTGTAAGGAACATGAATCATGGATATGCCGGCCATGTTCTTGAGCATTTCACCGGCTAGGTGGGCGCCTTGGCCGGCTCCTCCCGATGCGAAGGTAAACCGATTGGGGGTGGCCTTCGATAAATCGATAAGCTGCTTGATCGAATGAATAGGGGACTTCGGATTGACGACGAGCATCAAGGGCAGGTTTGCGACGGTCGTGACCGGTGCGAAATCCTTGACGGGATCGTATGGCAATTTTTCGTAGAGACTGGGGTTCACCACCAGTGTGCCGAAAAACGCGACCAGCAAGGTGTATCCATCTGCCTGGGCGTGAGCGACCGCATCGGTTGCGATGAAGGAGTTTCCGCCTGGCCGGTTTTCGATGATTACAGGGACGTTCCAGGCCTTGCTCAACTTGTCTCCAAGAGCGCGTGATACGGTATCGGTGGGGCCGCCTGGAGGAAAGGGAAGCACCAGATGGATGGGCTTGGATGGGTAGGTACCGGCATCAGTGGCCGCGCTTGCCGGCATAGCTGCCGCGGCCAGGCAGGCCAGGCCGAATAGTTGAGTTTTCCAGAAACGGGATTTCATAGTTGATGTCTCCTTGTCTTGATCGATCGAAGCGATACTCGGGGTTTTTACTTCATGCAAAAAAACTCACTCAACAGGACGCGGCGGCATTGTTGCCCGCTATGCGGCCAAAGACGGCGCTTTTACCCAGCGACGAGCCGGTCATATACGCGGCGCCGTGAAATCCACCCATCAATTCGCCGGCTGCGAAAAGGCCGTCGATAGGCTGTCCGTAGACGTCAATCACGCGCGCTTTGCTATCGACGGTGAGTCCGGCGTAAGTGGCCAGCACGGCGGATGTCGACGGATAGGCGTAGAAAGGAGGCTGGTCGATTTTTCGCAATTTGCCATAGTGATTCGCCAGCCCATCGCGGCCGAATTGTGTGTCGCGGCCCCGCTCGACGTCGCCGTTGTACTGGTCCAGGGTGGACAGGAGCGCTGCGGGATCGATATTTATGCGCTCGGCCAGCGTCGCAATGGAGTCGGCCTGGATCAGATGGCCGGAGCTGAGCGCCGAGCGGAAGTCCGAGGTGGTAACGCCAGGAACCGACAGATCCATGATGCCTTCGTCGAATATCTGGTAGGCCATGCCATCGGGCTGGGCAAGGCATGCGTCGCCGCTGATTTTGTATGAAACCGATTCGTCGACGAAGCGTCGGCCGTTCGCGTTGACGGCGATCGCCCCTTTGAAGATGGGATGGATCAGGAGACGTTCCTCTGCTTCGGCGGAGGGATGTACCCCGAATGTTCCCTTGATGAAGCCCATGTCGCGCAGATTGGCGCCAAGCGCCATACCCATCCTGAGGCCATCGCCGGTATTGCCCGGGCCGCCGATGCGCAGGGCTTTGATCTGCGCTGGCGCAAACACGCCCAGCCATTCTTCGCTTCGTGAAAATCCGCCTGTGGCCAGCACCACGCCGCCTCGAGCATGCAGCGCATAGGATGGCCCGCCGGCGGACGATACGATGACCTCCATGCCGCCGTCTTCCATCCGGTGCAAGCGTAGCGCCTGTGTGTTGCAGCGCAGTTCGAAGCGCTGCGAGGCCTGGGCCTGTTTATCGAGCGCCTCCATCATCTGGCGGGTGTCGACCCGATTCGATCGGGGCACCGATTGGCCGCCGCCAAGCTGAACTGATTGGAATTGCACACCCAGGCGCTTGAGCCAAAAGTAGGTATCGAGTTGAGCGGCAACATAGGCTTCGAGAAGACTGACGTCGTTGTGGTGTTCTCCCATTGCCTTCAAGTCGGACAGCAACAGGGAATTGGAATCGGAGATGCCGGCTTCGCCTTGCTCATCGGTGCCGGCGAACGCCATGGCTCCGCCGCTGATGACGGTGCTGCCGCCCGTCGCCGCAAGTTTTTCCAGCAGGATTACTCGTTTGTCGCGTTCCAATGCCGCGGCGGCCGCACAATATCCGGCCAACCCTCCGCCACACACGATGACATCTGTTTCTTCCATTGTTCCTTGACTGGGCGAATTGGCGTCGGGACGGGCGGCTGTATACAAAGTAATCTCCTGAGTATCATTGATTCGATGTGCAAATTATGAAATCGCCGTGACGGTCGCTGTGTGAGGCTGTGCAGGTCGATGCGCGACGCTTGCTAGCGCGATGCGCCGAGTGCCTGCAATATTTCGTCGGGCGGCCGGCAATAACCCCAGCGGCGTCCCACACCGAGTCCGCTGGTGCGTTTCAGGCGCACCAGCATGCAGGCATAGGCCAGGCTGGTTCCGATACAGTCCATGACGGCGGCTTCGTCGATCCGGCGTACCCCATTCCAGTACAGTAATTCGCTGATCACACCTTCGGCAGGAATAACCAGATCGGCGCCAGCTTCCACCAGCCTGCGCGCCACGGTTTCGAAATCTTCGATGACTTCCTGCGGCGCATCGAAGGCCGCTTCCAGTTGGGCTTCGGTGACCGGCGCCGACAAGGCCTCGATGCCGCAGACCCGGCCCTCCAGGCCATGGCGCCGCACCAGCGCACGCACTCGCCTTACACCGGCTGGGGCCAGCGGTACCAGGGCGAACTGTTCGGCCAGAGAACAGGCGACCAGCAGTGCGCTTTCCGGCATGGACACCACGGGAATGTCGAGCAGTGACCGGATCTCAGCCAGGAAAGGCTCGCTGAAGCTGCCGAGTATGACAGCGTCATAGCCTTCGGATTCCGCTTTGCGGCAGAAGTCGATGGCTTCGCGCTGGATGATGTGTTTTACATACGGAAATTTGAGCATTTCGGCCGGTGTGCGTTGTCCGTACCAGGATTCGGAAGCGCCGTTGAATGTGACCGCGACCTCGTCGCCGCAGGTCTGGCTGGCATGGCGCTGCAGGGCTTCTACATAGCATGGCAGGCCGCCTAGCGGTGCCATGGATTGATACCAGATTTTTATGCTCATGGGTCGATCTCCTTTGCGGTGGCGTTCAGTTGGCCTTTGCACCTGTCAGCTTGACGATGCGCGCATACTGCGGAATTTCGCGTTGCAGTGTTGCGGTGAATTGCTGCGGCGTACCGGCGACTTTTTCCAGGCCGCCCTTTTTGAAGAGCATGTCATCCACATCGGGTTTTTGCAGCGCGGCGATGATCGCGTCGTGCAGCTTATCGATAATGGGTTTGGGTGTGCCGCCCGGGGCGAGCACGCCATACCACGATACGATTTCAAAACCTGGCAGGCCCGATTCCGCCACGGTGGGTATGCCGGGCTCCAGCACGGAGCGCTGCGGAGTGACTACCGCCAGTGCTTTCAGCGAACCGCTCTTCAGCGAAGGCAACGCCGCCAGTAAGCCTCCTACCATGAAATTGACGTGTCCGGCCAGCAGATCGGTCGTGGCCGGAGCGACGCCGCGGTATGGAACATGGATGATGTCGATGCCCGCCATCGAAGCCAGCAGCGCGCCGGCAAGATGGCCGCCCGAACCCATGCCCGAAGAGGCGTACGTAAGCTTGCCGGGGTGGGCCTTGGCGTAGGCGATGAGTTCCTGTACCGAGTTGACCGGTACGGACGGATGAGCCAGAAGGACCAAAGGAATCGTGGCTACCTGCGAGATGGGAGCGAAATCCTTGAGTGGATTGAATGGCAACTTGTCATAAAGGCTGACGTTGACGACCAGCGGCCCGTTGGTGCCTAAAAGCAGCGTGTAGCCATCCGGCACGGCTCGCGCTACTTCCTCTGTGCCGATATTGCCGCCGGCGCCGGAACGGTTTTCGACCACAAAAGTCTGGCCCATGCTTGCGCCCATTTTTGCCGACAGGGCGCGCGCCACGATATCGGCTGGACCACCGGGCGGATAGGGCACGATGATTTTAACGGGATGTGAGGGGTAGGAGTCTGATTTGGCGGCAGCCGAACTGGCCGTCAGCGTAGCGCCCATTGCCGCCAATGCCAAGATCAAGCTGCGGACGAGATGTATGCATGTCATGATTGTTATAGGACACCCTCCGATTGCCAAAGACGATTTGATGTGGCGAGCCGTATGCTGCGGCTTTATACCCGGCTTGTTTGCCGTCACGTTTGTCGTCTTTTGCGCAAGTATTGGGTGGCCCGTCTCCTGGTGGGTTAATACAATGACAGCTGGGGAAATTACTGCGGCTCCAAGCCCGCATTTTTCACGGCTTCTTTCCAACGCACGAGATCCTTGCTGATCTGCTTGGCGTATTGCTCGGGCGTGGTGCCTTCCGGGGCAAGGCCGTTCATGGACAGGGTCTTGACGATGTCAGGCATTTTCAGAATTGCGGCAACATCGCGCTGCAGCAGATCGATGATGGCTTTGGGGGTTTTGGCCGGCGCCATGAGTCCGTACCAGGAATTGACTTCGAACCCAGGATACGTTTCGGCTATGGCGGGCAGATCGGGCAGCAGGGTGGATCGTTTCAAGGTGCTGACAGCTATCCCGCGCATTTGGCCGGACTTCAGGAAAGGAATCACTCCGGCGATATTCAGGAATGCCATGTCGATCTGCTTTCCAAGCAGGTCGGTGACGACGGGAGCCGCGCCCTTGTAGGGCACATGCAGCAACTTGACGTTCGCCATACTGGCAAGCATTTCTCCCGCCAGGTGTGTCGTGCTGCCCGGCCCTACAGAGCCATATGTAAGCTTGCCGGGATGGGCGCGCGCATAGTCGACCAGCTCTTTCAGATTGTGGATAGGCAGGTCGGGGCGCACCACGAGCACGGTGGGCGCCGACACGACTTGGGTGATGGGCGCCAGGTCGCGTACGGAGTCGTAGGGCATATGCTTTTGAACGGCGGGACTAATGGTAATGGGACCCACGTGCGAAAATAGCAAGGTGTAGCCGTCGGGAACCGCATGCGCGACAAAGTTGGAACCGATCGTGCCGTTGGCACCTGCTTTGTTTTCCAGGACCACCGGCTGTTTCAGCATTTCCGACAGCTTTTGCAGTATCGGCCGCGCCACGGTATCGGCGGGTCCGCCCGCGGTCCATGGATTGATGACTGTAATCGAGTGGTTCGGATAGGCTTCCTTCGCCACCGATGGCGCAGGGGAGGCCAGGGCAACGGCTATCGCCAGTACGCCACAGGCGGTGAGTGTATGACGTGTGAGTTTGCGTAATTTCAACATGGTTTTGTCTCCTTGTTTTTTGCCGGTAAGTACTGCGTTCGATTTTTCTTCAACGCTGGAATTCGACCTCGCGAGAGGTAGTGAGTTTTGCGAAGCGGGATACTGCGGTCATGGATTGATCATGATCCTCACCAGAAAAGGATGCGCAGCAGTCCTCAAGCACAATGCATTCATAGTCCCGGTCGTGGGCTTCGCGAACGGTCGCTTGCACAACCGCGCTGGATGAAACGCCGCCCAGGTAGATGCGCCCGATTCCGTGCGCGCGCAGTATGGGTTCCAGGTTCGTGCCGTAGAATGGACTGACGCGGTGCTTGACGATGTCGAAGTCGCCGGCCGATGGCGTCAGGTCCGGATGGATTTCAGTGCCCCATGTCCCCAGCTTGAAAAGGCCGTTCTCTCGCGCCTTGGAAAAGATGGGCGAGGCGGGCGGGCATTCGAGGTAGTCGCCGGAAAAGCCGACACGCACGTAGCCTATAGGTAGTCCGGCAGCGCGCGCCTTGTCCAGCGCGTGGCGGGTGTTTTTGATGATTTGGCGCGTGCGGATTTGTTCGCCCAGCGGCCCCTTGCCGTTGGGGCCGTCATTGTGCACGAGGTCATTTATCAGGTCCAGTGCTAGATAGATGGATTTTGCTGTCATGAGAACTCCGTGTTGCATTGAATAGGAAATTGTTTATCGGCCAGTGAATTTGGGGCTGCGCTTTTCGCTGAAAGCCCTGGCGGCTTCCTGGCGGTCCTGTGTATTGATGAGGTGGGTGAACAGGTCTGTTTCCTGACGCATGCCGGCCGCCAGAGATATTTCGGCGCCTGTGTGAACGGCCTCTTTGGCAAACTGAGTGGCGAGCGGCGGCCGGGAGGCAATTTTCTGTGCGATGCCGTGCGTCAGCTCGTTTAGCGCCGCCGGTTCGACCACGCGTGAAACCAGCCCCATCGACCACGCGTGCTGCGCGTCGATTCGTTCGCCTGTAAGAATGAGGTCGAGGGCTACACCCATTCCCAGCACTCGTGTAATGCGCTGCGTTCCTCCCGCGGCGGGGATAATGCCGAGGCTTGTTTCGGGGAATCCGAAGGATGCGTCAGTGGCGGCGATGCGGATATCGCAGGCCAGGGCGATCTCCAGGCCGCCGCCGAGGCAATAGCCATGAATCGACGCAATCAATGGTTTGACGGCGCGATCGAAGGCCGCGATCCAGTGGCGCTGCACGCGCGACTGGCGATGCGCGGCCGGTGCATCGACGGTGGCGAACTCTTTGATGTCGGCGCCTGCGCAGAATGCGCGCGGCCCTGCGCCGCGGATTACCATGACCCGTACATCCGGATTGGCATCGGCCGCATCGATGGCATCGGGCAACATCCGCCGAGTATCGTTGTTGATGGCGTTCAGCGCATCGGGACGATTCAGCGTTATCCAGGCGACGGCATCTTCAATATGGGTAATTACGGCGTCGGTCATACATTCTCCTTGGTTTCATCCGATTCGAACAGCGGTTCGGGCGCTGTGGCCATGTCGAGCACGCGAACGCGCATTCCAATTCGCACCCGGGCGGGATCCACGCCTGCAACACGGGTCAACAGATGAGGACCTTCATCGGTGGCGACTATGGCTATTGCATAAGGAACATCGCCGGCAAAAGCCGGGCCAGGGGCGCGATGCACGACGGAGTAGCTGTAGACGCTGCCCCTGCCACTGGCCACGGTGGGGAGCACCCGGTCGCTGCCGCAGAAAGGACAGGCGGGACGGGGGTAAAAATGAAACCGGCCGCAATCGGAGCAATGAGGCAAGGCGAATCCCAGGCTGCGGGTCCGCTCCCAGTAGTGGGCGCTTTTCATCATGGGGGAAGATTCAGACATGATTTACCCCTTGGCTATGATGAGAGTGCTGTGCAGCCCGACGATCCCGCCGTTGCCATGCACCAGGGCCACTTCGGCGCCGGGTACTTGGCGCGCGCCAGCTTGGTTACGTACTTGGCGCACACCTTCCAGCAGATGAAACATGCCTCCCGATAGACCGGGATGGCCGGCGGATAGAAGACCGCCATGCGTGGTGACAGGCAGTTTTCCGCCCAGCGCAATCCCGCCATTTTCGACATAGTGGCCGCCTTCGCCCTTGGCGCAGAACCCCAGGTCTTCGAGTTCCACGATGACCGTAATTGTGAAGCAGTCGTACAGTTCGGCCACATCGATATCGGATGGCGTCAGCCCCGCCATGTCGAACGCATCCCTGCCGGATTGCACTGCGCCGGTTGTCGTGATGTTCTTGTAGTCGCCTATATATGTGTGTGAATGCCCATAGCCATGCCCGAGCAGCTTGGCGGCGGGCTGGCGCAGGTCGCGCGCGCGTTCGGGCGTGGTGACTATGAAAGCGGCGGCGCCATCGGATACGAGGGCGCAATCCAGCATGCGCAGCGGCGACGTAATGGTGCGCGATTGCATGACATCGGCGATGGAAAGAAGGTCTTTCTTGTGTGCGTTGGGGTTCAGCGCGGCGTGGCCGCGCAGGGTGACGGCCACCTCGGCCATCTGCTCCAGCGTGGTTCCGTACTCGTGCATATGGCGCTGTGCCACCAAGGCATAGAGCGTGGGTATGAGCGGGCCGTATGGTGCTTCGAATTCCGGGTGAGCCCATCCGGCGTCGGCGAGCTTCTGCACGGCGGCGCCGCGCGAACTGAACGACAGCATGTTTTGGCCGGCGACGCACAGCACGGTCTCACACTGGCCCGTGGCCACCGCCATGGCCGCGTGGTGAGCCATGGCCACGCCGGACGCGCCGGCAACATCCAGTGTTGCCAGATAACGTGGATGGAGGCCCAGGCTTTCCGATACCACGCCGCAGGGCATGGCCCAGTTTTCCACCCGGATGGGAGTGGTCAGCAGGCCGTCTATATCGGCCAGCGTCAGGCCCGCATCTTCCAGCGCCGCGAGCGCCGCCATGCGCTGCAAGCCGAGGGAGTCCAGATGCGGCACGCGGCCCACTGTGCTTTCGCCGACGCCGGCAATGACGGCATTCAGCGGTGCGCGAGCTTTCATCGCAATACCTCGCGGGCAATCAGCATGCGCTGTATTTCGGAGGAGCCTTCGCCTACGCGGTAATGGCGCACGTCGCGGTAGAAGCGCTCCACCGGGAATCCGCGCAGCAGACCCATGCCGCCGTGAATCTGTACCGCCCGATCGGCGACCTGGCCGACCATTTCCGAAGCCGCCAGCTTGCACATGCTGGCGGCGGAACCGACGTCTTCGCCGGCCTGGATGCGGCGCAGGGTTTCGTAGGTCAAGGCGCGCGCCATCGCCAGCTCGGTCGCGGAGTCGGCCAGCATCCACTGGATTGCCTGTCGGTCGGCCAGGGGCTTGCCGAAGGTGGAGCGCTCCTTGGCGTAGGCCGCGGACATTTCCAGAAGACGGTCGGCCGCGCCCAGGCACGAGCACGCCACACCCATGCGGCCGCTGGTCAGCGACTCCATCGCCACCTTGAAACCTTGGCCGACTTCCCCCAGCACCGCGCCGGCCGGCAGTTCGCAGTCGTCGAAGGACAGCTCCGCCAGCTTGATGGGATCGGAGCCGATGGTGGTATCGACCCTTGTGACACTGAAGCCCGGCGTGCTGCTATCCACCAGAAACGCGGTAATACCGCCGCGCCCGCGTTTTTCGGGATCGGTGACGGCCATGACGAGCACGACGTTGGCCAAGTGGGCGCCGCTGATGTAGTGCTTGCGCCCATTTAACACCCAGCCATCGCCGCGTGGCTGCGCCCGGGTTTTGATGGCCTGGGCGTCGGAGCCCGCGCCAGGCTCGGTCAAGGCAAACGAGGCGTGCAGGGTGCCGGCGCATAATCCCGCTAGGTATTTTTCTTGTTGCGCACGGCTGCCGAAGCGGGCAATGGCGATGGGGTTAAGGCCGCTGGTGGCATCCAGCATTAACGTGAACATGCGATGGGACCGGCTGAATTCTTCCAATACCAGGCAATAGGTGGAGAGATCGAAGTCGCCGCCGCCGAACTCCGCCGGCATGCGCATGCCCAGGTAGCCCTGGGCTCGCAGCAAAGGCAAGGTTTGCTCGGGCACTTCGCCTGTCTGGTCGATTTCCAGTGCGATGGGTTCCAGTTCGTCCTGTGTGAAGCGGCGTACGGCCGCGCGCATTTCCGCGAGATCCGGGCTGATTTCCAATTGCATGGTCTATCTCTCGTTCCATTTGATTTGATGGTTAATGAAAACTATGGGTGCTGGTTGGCTGTCGCGGCGTTGGCCGCATCGGCCAGGTCCCGCTTGAGTTCACGGTTCATCCAGCGCTTGTTCACCGCATATGCATGGCCGGCACGGGCGGCGCAGTCGCCGGCGCGCGCAGCGCAATATGCTTTCAGCTCGGCCGGCACCGCCACCTGATCGGCCAGCCCGGCAAGCAGCGCGTCTTGGGCGCTCAGGCGCTGCCCGAGCTGCACCAGCCCTTGCACGATCTGTCGATGAGCGCGATGGGCAATCATGGCGACCCCCATGGGCGAGGGCAGACCCAAAGTGATTTCGGGGAACGACAGCGAGGCGTCGCTCGCCATCAGGATCTCGTCGCAGGCCAGCGCCAGCATGGCACCCGCCCCGATGGCCGGTGCCTGTACGGCCGCCAGCAGCGGCTTGGGAAAGTCCAGCATGGCAGTCAAAGTGCGCAATAACAGTTCCCGGCGCTTGAGCGCAGCCTGGGCGGAGGCAAGCTGGGAGAATTCTTTCAGATCGGCTCCCGCGCAAAAAACCCGATCGCCCGCGGCCTGCAGCACGACTGCGGCCACATCGTCATCCGCGGACGCGCGTTGCAGTTCGGCGACCAACGCATCGTGGGTTGCCGCATCGAGCGCGTTTGCCGCGTTGGGGCGCGAGATCGTAAGCCAGAGCACGCTTTCTTCCGCTGCCGCAGTTATCATGACGATGATTCTCCGTATTTAATCGGCAGTTCTGTGGGGAATGACCAATGCGTCGACTACACGCGCGCCGCGGCCTTTCGGCAGTACGCAGAGCGGATTGATGTCGAGCTCGGCGATCCGCCCACCCAGGTCTATCGCCAGCCAGGAGACACGCACCAGGCAATCCACCAGAGCATCCACATCGGCTGCGGGCTTGCCGCGGACTCCTTCCAGGAGCTTGAAGGCGCGCAGTTCGCCCAGCGCGCGCCGCGCCTCGTCGGGCGTTAATGGGGCCAGGCGAAATACCACGTCTTTCAGCACTTCGACGTATATGCCTCCCAATCCGAGGGTCAGCACCGGGCCGAAAGTGGCATCGTGCGATATGCCAACGAAGATTTCCTGTGCATCGGCGATCATCTCTTGAACCAGCACGCCTTCGATGCGGGCATCGGGCCGGTATGCCTTTGCCGCAGCGATCACCGCGTCGTAGGCGGCCGTAACGGCGCGCTCGCCGGTCACATCCAGACGCATGGCGCCTGCTTCGGTCTTGTGCGGAATATCGGGCGACTGGATTTTCAATGCTACCGGGCCGTCGATTCGCGATGCGGCGGCGACCGCGTCCCCAGCCGACAAGACAAGAGTCTCCGCCGTCACCGGTAATCCGTAATGCTGCAGCAGCGCTTTCGATCGGTATTCGCTCAATGGGCCGTCGGCCTCGTCCAACAGGTGCCGGGCGGCGGCTGCGTCGATATTCTTGGGCCGTACAGCTTCGGGGCTCGAAAGGCGTCGGCGAAATTCAGCATATTGCATTGTGCGGTGGACGGCTTTCAAGCAGGGCAGGGCATCGCGATATACAGCCAGACCTTCGGCGACCAGCACTTCGGGCGTAAGCGCGGCGTCATTGCTGGCGCAGCCCGTCCACAAGACGGCCACGGGTTTGTCGCTGCCGGCGGATACCTCCGCTATGGCGCGGACATCGGCCGCGCTGTTTATGGTCAGGACCGGGATGAGTATGTCTACAGCAGGGTCTTGCAGAATCGTCTGCGCCGCATTTTTATAGGCGTCCCGTTGTCCGATTGCGGCGGCGGTCAAGTCCGTGGGGTTGTTGGCGGAGCCGAAACCCGGCAGGGATTCCGCGAGTTTCAGGCAGGTCTGTTCGCTATACGAGGGCCATTCGATACCAAGGGATGCGCCCAGGTCGGCCACCATTACAAGATTGCCGCCGGAGATGGACATGGCGGCCGCGCGGCGGCCACCCGGTCGCCGCCCCTGGCGCAGCAGCATGGCGGTTTCATACAGCTCATTGCAATCGTCGACTCGCACGATGCCCATTTGCCGCAATGCCGCGTCGCAAACGCCATCGGCGCCGGTCACCGCGCCGGTATGGGATGCCGCCGCCTTGCTGCCCGCTTCGGTACGGCCGACTTTGACCATGATGATGGGCTTGTCCAGTTCGGCGGCGCGCCGGGCCAGGGCGCGCAGACGATCGCCGTCCGCCAGCCGCTCGGCGAGCATCAATACCACTTTGGTGGCTTGGCTTTCCAGCATGAATGCGGCGTAATCGACCAGGTCCAGGTCGGCCGCATTGCCGCAACTGACTTGGTAGCTTATGCCCAGGCCCGCCTGCTGGGCTCGCCACATGATATTGACTTGTCCCGCGCCGCCAGATTGGCTGACTACACCGATATCGCCGGCGGGGCGCCGCGGACCTTGAATAGTCGCGGTGGAGGTCAATGCGAAGCCATTGACGAAATTCACCATGCCATTGCAGTTCGGCCCCATCAGTCGGATGTTGCCTGCCCGGGCGATGTCCAGGATACGCTGCTGGTCGGCCAACCCTTGGTCGTTGCCGGTTTCGCCGAACCCCGACGAAAACACGGTTGCAAAGGGGACGCCGCGTTCCGCGCATTGTTCCAGGGCGGCGGGTACCGCGTGGGCTGGCAAGACGATGCCGACATGATCCGGAGTGTCGGGAAGCGACGCGATCGATGTATGGCAAGGCAGGCCGAATATCTGTTCGCGTTTCGGGTTGACGGGATAGAGAGCGCCTGTGTATCCGAAATCGATCATCTGCCGCATGCAGCGGCCACCGAATTTACCGAGATCTTCCGTGGCGCCCACCATGGCCACGCGGCGAGGGCTGAAAAAATGCGTTAGATCGGGAAACTGTTCAGTAGGAACAGCATGCCTGCCGTGGTGGCTTGTCATATCCAATTTTTTATCCTATAATTTGCACTGCAGTTTTGTAATCTGCAATACGAGTAAGTTTAATGACGGGCCCTGCGGCTGTCAATGGCTGCGCGCGCATGAAATATTTGTTTATGCCTGCGGCGAAAGGTTTAAATGAAAGAAGACCGGCATTTCGTTACTGCACTAGCGCGCGGCCTGGACGTGCTGCGCTGCTTTTCAGCGGAGCGCATGGAGCTGGGCACAACCGATATTGCACGCCTGATCGGCCTTTCCCAATCGACGGTCTGGCGCCTTTGCTATACCTTGCAAAAAGCCGGTTATCTGGTTCCCGGCAACGATCCGGAACGTCTTCGAGTAAGCCCCGGTGTGTTGGCGCTGGGCTGCGTATGCCTGTCGCAACGGGGCGTTACCGAAGTGGCGTTGCCGCATATGGCCGAAATTGCCAATCGGTTCCATTCCTCTTTATCCATCGCCGCGCGCGATGGCTTGCAAATGATCATCATGGGCAGGGAAACCGCCCCAACCGTCCTGAAGCTGAATTTCCATGTGGGGTCCGCGCTGCGCATTGAACGGTCCGCGGTTGGCTGCGCTTACATGGCCGCCATCGGCGAGCCGGAACGCGAGCGCCTGATGGAAGAGATCGCGCGCGCCTATCCGAGTGACTGGGAAGAAAACCGCCGCTACATACAGGAATCGGTACGCATGTACCGGGAACACGGCTATGTATTGAATCTGCGCTGGTATCACCCCGATGTCAACGCATTGGGTGTGCCGGTTGTGTCTCCCAACGGCAAGCGTGTCGTGGCCATAAATTGCGGCGGCGCCAGTTCCGTCATAAGCCGCGATAAATTGGAAGGCCCCATTGCCCAAGTCATGAAAGACCTGGCCAGCAAGCTTTCGACCATGATGATGTTTTGACGGCATCTGCGTGAGCGCGAGCCTGCCGCTGCGCAAAATCAGGCCGTTCGAGTTTGTGGCGCAGCGGAGCGGAACCGGGTTGGAACGTTAAGCGGGTTCCATCAGCAGCTGGACGTGTTGCGCATAGGCCCGCACGTGACGCTGCATGCGGCGTTCCGCCGTATCCGGGTCTTTGGCGACGATGGCATCGAGAATCCGGTCGTGGGCCTTGATGACCGCAGTTCGGACGTCGAAGGGGGCCATGTTTTTGATAGCGGTGGCGTCCCGGATAAGTTGCGCGATGGAAACGGTAAAGGTATGCAGCAGTTCGTTGTGGCTGGCTTGCGCCAGGGCGCAATGCCAGTTGACGTTTTCGTCGAGATAGGTGGGAACATCGTCATAGGCCGCGACGATGCGTTGCGAAATTTCGCGCAGTTGTTTCAGGTCATCGTCTGTGCGATTCAGGGCTGCCAGCCTTGCCAGCGCGGGTTCAAGCGTTACGCGCGCTTCAACGATGGAGATCAGCGAAATACCGCTGACCCGGGCGAATAAATTGATCTGATTCGATACCATCGCGCCGGATGGGCGGGTAACCGATGAGCCGCCGTAGCGCCCTGAGCGGGTTTTGATGAGCCCCTCGGCTTCAAGAATGCGCAAGCCTTCCCTCACTGATCCGCGGCTAAGGCCGGTTTGTTCGACAAGATCGCGCTCGGGCGGCAGCATGGCGCCGTCTGCGATGGAGCCGTCCAGGATCTGCTCGCGCAGTTTGTTTGCCAGCATGTCGCAGGACTTGGGGACGTCGATGATGCTGAGTCGGGCAGTGGCGGAGGGGGCTGCTGTATTCATGGCCTTTGTCAGTAAACCTAAGCGTCTGAAGTCTAGCATGGAATAATCGATTTAACTAATTGTTTGACCATTGACTAAATGGACCATATTCTTTAATGTGAGGTTTTGCCGGTAATGCGCTTGACCCGGCATGCTGCGACACCAACCAGGAGACGTGCGTTGAAAACCTCGAAAAAAGTCATTATTACGTGTGCGGTGACAGGATCCATACATACTCCTTCCATGTCGCCTTATCTGCCGATTACGCCCGCGGAGATTGCCCGCGATGCCATAGACGCGGCGAAAGCCGGGGCTTCCATGCTCCATTTGCATGCGCGCGATCCCGAAACAGGCCTGCCGAAACAGGATCCCAAGCTCTTTGCACAGTTTCTGCCTGTCATTAAAGAACAGACCGATGCGATTCTGAATATCACCACCGGCGGCGGGCTGGGCATGACGCTCGACGAACGTCTTGCGCCGGCAAAATGGGCGCAGCCCGAGGTGGCGTCCATGAATATGGGGTCGTTCAATTTCAATATCTCGGGCGCGGCAGGCAAGCTGGACAAATTCAAATTCGATTGGGAAAAGCCTTATCTGGAAATGACGCGCGATTTCATTCTTTCCAATACCTTTGCGCAAATCGAACGGGGGCTGAACGAATTATCGGCGATGGGCACGCGCTTCGAATTCGAGTGCTATGACGTGGGCCACTTGTACAACGTGGCGCATTTTGTCGATCGCGGCCTGATCAAGCCGCCGTTTTTCCTGCAGTGCATTTTCGGAATCCTGGGCGGTATCGGCGCACATCAGGAAAACCTGCTTCATATGCGCTCCATCGCAGACAAGCTTTTCGGCGACGATTACTACCTGTCGGTGCTGGCGGCCGGCAAGCATCAGCTTCCGTTTGTCACCATGAGCGCCTTGCTGGGCGGGAATGTGCGTGTGGGCCTGGAAGACAGCCTTTATGCCGGAAAAGGCCGTTTGGCAAAGTCCAATGCAGAGCAGGTGACAATAATTCGCGCGATTCTCGAGCAACTGTCGATGGAAGTGGCAACGCCGGAAGAGGCTCGATCCATGATCCAGACCAAAGGTAAAGACAATGTTGCGTTCTAGGACTTTCGCACGACCACCAGAAGGAGCCTTATATGGCCGGCCTGTATTTTGAACAGTTTTCCGTTGGGCAGACATTCAATCATGCGATTCGACGCACTGTGACGGAAGCCGATAATGTCTTCTTCAGCGCTCTCACTCACAATCCCGCTGCGCTGCATCTGGATGAGGAGTATTGCCGCAACCATACGGAGTTCGGGCAGCGGCTGGTCAACAGCGCGTTCACGCTGGGATTGATCGTGGGCATTTCGGTCGGAGATACCACGCTGGGGACGACGGTGGGAAATTTGGGCTGGGATGAAGTACGGTTCCCGGGTCCGGTCTTCCATGGCGACACATTGCGTGTTGAAACCGAAGTCGTTTCCGTGCGCGAAAGCCGGTCGCGACCGCAAAACGGCATAGTCGTTTTCGAGCACCGCGGCTATAACCAGAACAATGTGCTGATCGCCACATGCAAGCGCAGCGCGCTCATGCTCAAGAGTCCCGAACATCGGGACGGAGCATGAGCGCGCTGCCTTGAGCTTGAGGACGCGTTGCGCAGGCTATTGCGGAACGATCCCGGCTTCCTTCACCTTTTGGCCCCAGATCGTTAATTGTTGTGCAACAAAAGGCCCGAATTTCTCCGCGGGTTCGGGAGTGGGTTCGGCTCCCAGTCTGGTCAGGCGCTGCCGCATATCCTCCGAGGAGGCGATTTTTACTATTTCGGTGCTTAGGCGATCGACCACCGGTTTGGGCATTCCGGCCGGGCCGAAGATTCCCACCCACGCGGCGAGATTGAAGCCGGGCTGGTGGATGGCATCGGCTATGGTGGGCAAATCGGGGGCCAGGGCCGTGCGCTTGTTTGTGGTGACGCCCAGCAGCTTCAATTTTCCGGACTGTATGTAGCCGGCCGCGGAAGCAAGGTCGGCAAACATGAAGGACGCCCGGCCGCCGATGACATCGGTCATGGCCTGTGGCGAGCTTTTGTAGGGAACAGCGGTCGCGGCAAGCCCCGTGACCTTGTCAAACGCGGCGGCCGACACCTGGCCGGTGCTGTTTCCATAGGCGTAGCTGAGCGTGGACGCGTGTTTTTTTCCGTAGGCCAGCAATTCCTTGATATTGGAAACGGGCAATTTTCCGCTCACAGCCAGCACAAAGGGGAAGTTGCATATTTGGGCTATCGGCGTGAAATCCTTGATCGGGTCATAGTGCAGTGTCTTGAACAGATAGGGATTGGCCGAGTGCGTGGTGTTCGTCGCCAGCATGATGGTGTAGCCGTCGGGCGGGGCCTTTGCGACGAAGTTGGCGGCTATCTGCCCCGAAGCTCCTGCCTTGTTCTCGACTATCACGGGCTGGTGCAATGCGGCCTGCAGGCGCTCGGCAATCAGCCGGGCAACGATATCGCTGGCGCTGCCCGCCGCAAAAGCGGTGATGAAGCGGATTTCCTTCGCAGGATAGCTTGGCGAGGCCGCTGCCGTGCTGCCCGCGAGCGCTGCGGCAAGGCAGGAGGCGGTGAGGATTTTCCTGAATGAATTGTTCATGCATTGTCTCCTGAGGGTGTTGTACGCCGACCTATATTGATCAGTGGCGGTGCTGGCACATATTTAGATGCGGGCTCGCATTGCCAGTGTCTGCAAAGCCTGTTTGAGGTGGGGGCGGTCAAGCATTTGTCCGTCCAGTTGCACGGTTCCGGCGCCTTGGGCGTCTTCAAAGGCCTGTACGACCTGCTGCGCATGCCGCAACTCCGCTTCATCCGGAGTAAAGGCTTCGTTGATGATGGGCACCTGGTCGGGATGGATGGCTATCTTTCCCGCGAAACCGGCCTTTCGCGCCAATGTCGCGTCGTTGTGCAAGCCTTTGGCGTCCTTGAAATTTCCCCAGATGGTGTCGATCGCCGGCACGCCGGCGGCATGGGCGCCCAACAGGCACAAGGAGCGTGCAAGCTGGTAGGTGAATTCATATTCGCCATTTTCAAGACGGTTGGTACTGGCGCCAATCGCGGCTGCCAGGTCTTCCGCACCCCACGTCAATGCTTTCAGGCGGGGGCTGCTGTTTTTGTATCCTCCCAGTGCAAACACCGCCGTGGGCGTTTCGCTTGCAACGGGAATGATGGAGACCGAGCCCGGCTCCACTCCATCGCGAATCTCCAGGGCTGCCAGATAGTGGTCGAGTAATTCGATGTGCGCCGCACCGGACCCCTTGGGCAGCAGGATGCCATCGGGGCGGCCGCGCACCACGGCGGCCAGATCGTCCAGGGCCAGGCCCGAGTCGAGCGGGTTGATTCTTACCCAGAGTGCCTGCGTCCGGCTTGGCCGCGACGCCAGATACTGATGCACCATTTCCCTGGCCACTGGAAGCCGGGAGATATCGACGGCATCTTCCAGATCCAGCACCAGCGCATCGGCGCCAGAGGTTTCACCTTTGGCGAGTTTTCGTTCGCTATCTCCGGGCACAAACAATAATGACCTGAATATCATTTTTACAAGCTCCTCGATGGGCAGCGGGGCGGCAAATCCGCGATGGACTCCGCTGCGATGTTGTGTTTAAGGTATGAGTCGCCAAGCCAAACGGCACACTAGAACCCTTGAAAACGGGGAGGGCGTTTTTCGGTGAATGCGTCGGCTCCTTCCTGGATATCCTGGGTCTCCTGCAAAATGCGCAGGAAAAGCTGTTCCATGCGCAGCCCGGTTGCCAGATCGGCATCGCGGCTTCGCAAGGCGAGTTCTTTGGCGGCCTGAACCGCCAGCGGGGCGTTGGCGGCAATCCGCAGGGCATACTGCTGTGCCGTCGCCATCAGTTGTTCGCTGGCAACTACCTGGTTGACCAGGCCCCAGCGGCTGGCGGTTTGCGCATCGAATTGATCGCCAATCAGCAGCATTTCCATGGCTATGGCGTGCGGCAATTGCTGGGCAATGCGCTGGGTCCCGCCATTGGCGGGAAATGCGCCGCGCTGCACTTCGGACAGGCTGAAACGGGCATCGGGGGTACAGACTCTGATGTCGGTTGCCAGCAGCAGAGTCATGCCTCCGCCCAGGCAGTAGCCATTGACCGCGGCCACCACCGGCTTCCAGACCTCGAGGCCTCTGTTGAGCAACTGCGATTGCTGGGTTCGCATCAAGGTGGCAAGAGAAGGCGGGGCAGCCAGAAAAGTCTTTATGTCGGCGCCGGCGCAAAAGGCCTTGTCGCCGGCGCCGGTGATGATCGCCACGCGGATGTTATCGTCGTCGCGCACTGTACGCCATGCGTCGGAAAGCAGATCATAGTGATGCTGGTCAAGCGCATTGCGGCTTTCAGGGCGGTTGATGGTAATCGTGGCAATGCCGTTGTGTTCAACTGAAAAATCGATAGACACAAGGTTTTCCTTTTAGTGAACATGCCGAAGCCCTTTGGCTGGACGAGGTGCTTCGTCGCTGTTGGACATGCATTGACGTGAGAAAGAATAGTTAATAATATTGGTTTAGTCAACGGTTGGACCATTAAATTATCATCGGCTTTAAATAACAAGACCATTACGAGGAAACCATAAGAGATGAGCACCCTGAGCGGCATCCGTGTAATCGATTTTTCAAAAGTACTGGCGGGGCCGCTGTGCACCCAATATCTGGGCGACATGGGCGCGGAGGTAATAAAGGTGGAGACGGTAAAAGGCGGCGACGACACGCGCCGCTGGCCCCCTTTTCACGGAGACAAGGGCACGGTTTTCCTGAGCGCGAATCGCAACAAGCAAAGCGTTGCCCTGGATTTGAAAACATCTGAAGGGCTCGAGATTGCGCATAGGCTGATCAAAACGGCCGATGTCGTCGTGGAAAGTTTCGGGCCTGGAGTGACGTCGCGCCTGAAAATAGATTATGAAACGGTCAAGAACATCAATCCGGATATCGTGTACTGCAGTATTTCGGGTTTTGGCCGCACGGGCCCGCTGAAGAACGCAAAAGGATACGATGTGATCCTGCAGGCGTTCAGCGGGATGATGGCGATTACCGGCGAGCCCGACGGCGCGCCCGTGAGAAGCCCTTTTTCGCCTATCGACCAGGCGACGGGCATGCACGCAGCCATTGGCATCCTGGCCGCTGTCATCAAGCGCATGAAAACCGGGCAGGGCACGCTGATCGAAGCTTCGCTGTTCGATACATCGATCGGCTTTCTCGGCTATGTTGCGCAAAGTTTCTGGGAGCGCCGGTCCGAGCCCAGGCGATGGGGATCGGCCCACGAGTCATTATGCCCCTACCAGGTGTTCGACGCAGAGGATCGGCCCTTTCTGCTGGGTGTTGCCAACGATTCCTTATGGCAGGCCTTTTGCCGCGCGACCGCCGCGCCTGAGCTGGCCCGGGATGCGCGTTTCATGACCAATGCCGATCGTGTCGAGCACCGCGCCGAAACGCTTGCCGAGGTGCAGCGCATCCTGTTGCAACATCCCCGCGACTATTGGCTCGAACACCTGACGAACGCAGGCATACCCTGCGCGTCCATACAAGAGATCGGAGAAATGCTGTCGCATCCCCACACCAGGGAAAGCGGGATCATCCAGGAGTTCACCCAGGGGGAAGGGGCGCCCATCAATGTCGTTGCGCAGCCTTTGCGGTTCAATGGGGAGCGCAATGCATTACGGTACCCGCCTCCCGCCCTGGGGCAGCATACAAAAGAAATCCTGCTCGGCCTCGGGTATGGTGCCGCGGATATCGACGCATTCGTTCAGAATGGATCGGTACAGGCCTCTGCGCAATAAACTGTCTACGCACAGCCCATTTCATCAGGAACGAAACGGAAGAAAAATGAATTTCTCATTTACCGAAGACCAACTTGCGATCCGCTCGGCGGTAGAGGAACTTTGTGTTCCCTTTGACGATGACTACTGGCGCAAGAAAGACACAGTCGGGGGGTTTCCGCAGGATTTTTACTCGGCAATTGCCAAGGCGGGCTGGCTGGGTATTGCCATGCCGGTCGAATATGGCGGCGCGGGACTCGGCATCTCTGAAGCGGCGCTCATGATGGAAACCATTTCCGGGTCTGGAGCCGGATTGTCGGGGGCGTCGGCGGTGCACATGAACGTTTTCGGACTGCATCCCGTTGTCGTGCATGGCAGCCAGGAGCAAAAGGCGCGCTGGTTGCCGCCGATCATCAGCGGCGACAGCAAAGCCTGCTTTGGCGTCACCGAACCGAATACAGGATTGAATACGCTCAAGCTCAAGACCAGGGCGGTAAAGAAAGGCGACCGTTACATCGTCAACGGCCAGAAAATCTGGATCTCGACGGCGCAGGTTGCACACAAGATTCTTTTGTTGGCGCGCACGACTCCCGTGGAGAAAGTCACCAAGCCCACTCAAGGTCTGAGCCTTTTCTACACGGATCTGGACCGTGCAAAGATAGCGGTGCGCGAAATAGAAAAGCTGGGGCGCAAGGCGGTCGACTCGAACGAATTGTTTATAGATGGCCTGGAAATACCCATCGAAGACCTGATAGGGGAAGAAGGGCGTGGCTTTGAGTATATTTTGCACGGCATGAACCCCGAGCGTGTGCTGCTGGCCGCGGAGGCGGTAGGCCTGGGGCGCGCGGCATTGCGCAGGGCGGCGTCCTATGCCGGCGAGCGAGTGGTATTCAACCGGCCCATCGGCATGAACCAGGGGATCCAGCATCCGCTCGCCGAACGCTGGGTAGAGCTGGAGGCGGCGGCACTTTTATATCAGAAGGCCGCCTGGCTGTACGATCAGGGCAAGCCTTGCGCGGCCGAAGCCAACGCCGCAAAGTTCTTTGCCGCCGAGTCGGGGTTCAAGGCCTGTGAAACCGCCGTATTGACCCATGGCGGCATGGGTTATGCAAAGGAATACCACGTGGAACGGTATTTCCGCGAGGCTATGCTGCCGCGCATTGCACCCATATCGCCGCAACTGATTCTGTGCTTTATCGCGGAGAAAGTGCTGGGCTTGCCGAAATCGTATTGACACGTGCCTTACGCTTTGGGCAGGGAGTCAGTTTGCGTCCATGGCGATGATGATCTTCCCAACCGTTTGGCCCGATTCCAGGGCTTCATGGGCGTCGATAATTCGATCGAGCGCAAACCGGGCCGCGATATGGTGTTTCAGCGTCCGCTTGGCAAGTGCATCGGTGACAGCGGCAATCGCCTTGGCATGGGCCTCGCGGCTCATTGCATAAACCAGGACATATCGTACCGTGGCGTTGAGCCTTATCAATTGCCAGAAGGGCAAGGCGGGAACCGGAGTCTGGTCGGACGCGTAGGAAGCGATGGAACCGTTTGTTTTCAAGACTTTCAGGCTTGTGTCCAGGTTTGCGCCGAATGCGACATCAACGATGCGATCGATGCCCCGGCCGTCTTCCACGCCTGTAATTCTGGCTATGCCGGCAACCATATCGTCTTTCAGGCGATAGAGAATGTGCTGCGCGCCGGCTTCCCGTGCGACCCGCGCCTGTTCTTCCGTTCGGACGGTCGCTATGACGGTCGCGCCCTCATGCCTGGCGAACTGAACGGCGTAAAAACCGACCGCCCCGGCACCGCCGGTGACCAGGACAAATTTTCCTTCGAGTGGGCCATCGGCCGTGACGCAGTAATGAGCCGTGAGCGCGGGTACACCCAGGCAGGCTCCTTCTTCGAAGCTTGTCGTGGCTGGAAGCGCAACGGCGTTGATGGCTGGAACGCTTGTATAGTCGGCGGCGCAGCCGAAAGGACGGCCCAGTTGCGCTTCGTATACCCAGACCCGTTGGCCGATGCGGCCGGCATCCACGCCTTCGCCCACGCCTTCGCCCACGGCTTCGATGACGCCGGCTCCATCCTGATGAGGAATGACTCTGGGAAAAACATTGGGCCGCGCGCCCGCACCGCTGCGCGACTTGGTATCGGAAGGGTTGATCCCGCTGGCGTGGATTCGCACCAGAACCTCGCCGGCCTGGACGCTTGGCTTGGGCAAGTCTCCGACCTGAAGCACATCGCGTGCGGGTCCTCTATCGTCGTACCAGGCTGCTTTCATCACTATTTCCGTGAGTATGTGGGAGGTATGGATTTTTCAAGTGTAGCGGCTATGTCAGGCGTGTTCCAGGGCCGCCAGGGCGCTGCCCAGGTCGGCCTTGAGGTCTTCGATATGCTCGACTCCAACCGACATGCGTACGAAATTCGCTTCGATTCCCGCCGATTGCATCTGGGCTTCCGTCATGGTGCCGGCCCACATGGCGGCGGTGTGGACAATCAGAGTCTCGACGCCGCCCAGGCTGACGGCATGCGTGGCGAGCTTTAGCGAGGCGACGAATTGGCTGGTCATGTCGAACCCGCCCTTGATCGAAAAAGCGATGACGGCGCCAAATCCTTTCATTTGCCGCAGCGCCAGATCGTGCTGCGGATGGCTGGCCAGGCCGGGATAAAAGACGCGCTCGATCCGCGGCTGGTTTTCCAGCCAGCCGGCCAGGGCCAGTGCGTTGGCATTGATGCGTTCCAGGCGCAGCGGCAAGGTTCTGAGCCCGCGCAAGAGCAGCCAGGCGTCCATCGGGGAAAGCACCGACCCCAGGGTGACGTGCATTTTCCAGATGAGCTCGGCGTGCGCGGCCGAGCAGCAGACCGCACCGGCCGTGATGTCGTGATGCCCGCCAAAATATTTGGTGGCGCTGTGCACCACGATATCGATGCCCAGCGCGTGGGGTTTTTGATTCAGCGGCGAGGCGAAGGTGTTGTCGGCAATGGTGATGATGTTGCGCGGCCGGGCCATTGCGGCAACCGCCGCCAGATCGGTCAGGGACAAGGTCGGGTTGACGGGGGTTTCGAGCATGATCAGCCGGGTTTCGGGCCGGATGGCTGCGGCCATTGCGGCCAGGTCGGTCTGGTCGACGATGCTGACCTCGACTCCGAAACGCGGCAGCACTTCTTCGAACAGCTTCGAAGTGCTCATGTAATGACGTTTCTGGGCGATGACATGATCGCCTCTGGACACCAGGCTTAATACGGTGGTGCTGATGGCGCCCATGCCCGAGGCCATCAGCAAGGCTGTTTCGGTGCCTTCGAGTTCGGCAAGAATGGCTTCGACGCGTTTGTGCACGGGGTTGCCGTAGCGTGTATAAAAGGCGGGAGGTCTGGGCATATTGGCCATGTCGGCGAAATCGGCTGGCGTGTCGGCCCTGAATGTCGCGCTGTACTGGATCGGAGCCACCACGGATGAGTCGCAAGCCAGTGCCGCGTCGCCATGCAGGACGGTGGTTTCGTCGTGCCATTGAGTTTCTGTGTGATTGGCGGAGGACGGCGTTACGACCTTCATTGTGTGCTCCCGAAGCAGTGGATGGTTTGACTTGCCGGGACGTCTTCCGTGTCTGGAACCGGAAACGTTTCGGCTTGCCCATGATACAACCGATGGGGTTTTGCCATTAAGCCAGGGGTCAGGATTGTTACCGGCCGTATGGGCGATTTGGGCGGATCTTTCAATAAATCAGGGTTTATCTCGATTTTGACCTTTGTTCGGGGTATTAACTGGCTACAGTTAATGCACTTGTTTGCATATTCGCTCCGAACTAAATGTTGGGCGTTGGTTCTTAACGAACATGAGTCGTGCAGTGTTTGTCGACTCTAACCCTCGAATGCACAGGCATTTCGACAACTGTTTCTAGGAGTCACTTCAATGACCAAACAATCGCGTATTGCTCTTGCCCTGTCCACCTCTGCTTTGTGCCTGGGTATTGCCATGGCTCCGTCGGCCTTTGCCGCAAGCGCCACGCACGCCAAGACCACTCATCATGCGAAGCACAAGGCCAAGTCGGCTACAGCGAAAACCGCAGCTCCCGGCGCAATGAAAACGGCGCCTGCGGCGAAGACGCAAAAGTAAGCAGCTTTTAGTGGTTCCTTCGAGCTTGTACAAAGCCCGGATCTTCATTTGAAGGTTCGGGTTTTTGTATTCCAAGTGGGTAACCTTCGGCCTTGCGGGTTGCCAATGGATGCTTGGGGTGGTCTTGTGGCTGGCTGTGGGCTGTCTTATCGCAACTATTCGTGTTCTTGAGACGCGGGGGTGGCGGCCCAGGCGGGGTGGAGCTCGCATCGTCCGGTCCTG
>NZ_BAAGUZ010000010.1:0-43978 GCF_054781135.1 Paralcaligenes ginsengisoli | reverse complement strand
CCGGCGCTGGACTACCGCCGGACTGCACAGCACCGCCCACCCTGCGGCTTGCGTTGAGGTAATGCAGCGAGGTATACGTTGGGGAGCCCGTGTTTAGTCAATCGAGTCGTACATCGAGGTATACGTGACCACGTGATGGAGGCATGGGTGCGGGCACGTTAATTCCAGACATCCCGTAACGTAATTCCAGGCATGCCATTACGCGAGCCGTCTATTGGGGCTTGGGGTCAGGGCCGGCGTAAGGCGTGCGCCGGATGCTACCGTAGGGAAGGCGGGGGCTTTCGGCGGGCGCTGTCTGAGCCCAGCCTCGTGAGGCTGGGCGAGTTCGCCCGACGCCCGCCTGGACGAGGTAGATCCGGATCAAGCACGCCGTGCCGGCCCTGACCCCAAGCCCCGATAGACGGCGTCTTTAAATACCAAACCGTAAATACCAAACCGACCAAAACGTCAAACGCCACAAACACTCGAGTGCCCTAAACACCCGAATCAAAAATGCTCTAATGCTTCCCGTCTTTGCTATCGAGCCAATCCATGATTGCCCGACGCGACCCATCCAGTTCCGGCACCGACATACTCCTTTCAGGCAAGCCTGACGAAAAGCGCACGGGAAATCCGGCCATCATGCCACCGCCGTCCGGGGCGGCGCTCAGCAGGCCTCGGTCCAGCACGTGCGGGTCGGCAAATACTTCTTCACGATCGAGCACAGGCGCCCACGGAATATCCGAGCCATGAAAGACCTGCTTCCATTGCGCCAAGGTCTTGCTGACAAAAATACCTTTCAGAAGAGTGTGCAATTCACGCTTGCGCCGCATGCGCTCCGCTCGCGTATCGTAAACCTGCGAACCTATTTCGGGGAACTCCGCCCGCAATCGTTCCCTCAGGTTCACCCAGAATTTTTCTTCCAATATTCCAAGCGCCACATAACGCCCATCAGAGGTCGCAAACAAGTCATTGTCCGGCATAATATGAGCCATTCCATCGATATCATCGCTCGTGGCCCGCCTCAGGATATCGATACCGGGCGCGGTCCACGCCATCATTGCATCGTGAATCGACACGTCAAGATATTGTCCGCAACCCTCCTGGCGCGCCGTCATCAATGCCACAACCATGGCCAAAGCGGCATACATCGAAGCGCAATAATCAGACAGGCGCACGTGTGGACGGCCGATGAGATCATCCACCTGCGACGGCACGGCCCAATAGCCGGCCAGAGCGAGGAAATTCAGATCGTGGGCCGGGCGTTGCGCATAAGGGCCCGTTTGCCCAAAGCCTGAAATTGAACACATCACGAGGGCCGGGTTGGCCCCCCGCAACTCAGAATAGCTCAGCCCAAGCCTGTCCATCACTCCAGGCCTGAAGCCCTCAATCAAGGCATGGCTGTGCCGCACCAAACGCAACAGCGTGACGCGGTCGTCGGGATTCTTGAGGTCCAGTGCGATGGAAAGTTTGCCGCGGTTGTATTTGGCGAAGGTGTCCGCTCCCAACGCACGGGCCGGATCGCCTCCGGCACGCCGCTCGACCTTGATGACTGTTGCGCCAAGCTGGCCCAACAGCATTGCCGTATGGGGGCCGGGATGCAATTGACCAAGGTCGAGCACCACAGTGTCGGACAGGCAGGTCATTTCGGGCATGGATGCGCGGGCTCAGGCGAGAATAGCTTTGGCTATGGTATTGCGCTGAATCTCGCTGGTGCCTGTCACGATCCGGTAAAGCCTCAAGCGGCGGAAGATGAACTCCACAGGATGATTCTTCGTAACGCCTACATTGCCATGAATCTGCATCGCCTTGTCGGCAATCTCGAAACATTTTTCAGAGACAAACAATTTGCACATTGACGCTTCGCTGCGGACGTCGCCGCCCTCGTCCGCCTTGTGCGCGGCGGCCATCACCATACTCTCGCAGGCGTAAAGGCCCGTCGCCATGTCCGCCAGCATGTGCTGGATCGCCTGGAAACGGCTTATCGGGCCGCCGAACTGTTGGCGATGGTGTGCGTAGTCGATAGACATTCGATAGGCCTGGCGCGCCAGGCCTATCATGGTCGGGCAATGCAGCAATCGATTCACACTGACCCTATCCATCGCAATCCTGAAGCCGCCCCCCTCCTCTCCAATCAAGTTGGCGCAGGGAACACGGACTTGCTCCAGTTCAATATCGGCATCGACGTGCTGCCCGGTCATGGGCAGATAATCGTATGTCAATTTGACCCCGGGGCGATCGAAGTCGACCAGAATGGCCGAAATGCCGTCACGGCCCTTATCCGGATCGGTAACGCACATGGTTACCGCAAAGTCCGCGAACGCGGAAGCGCTGATGTAATGCTTGCGGCCTGTGATGACGTAATCATCCCCCTCTCTCACCGCTCGCGTTCTGATGCTGGCGGCATCGGACCCCGACGCCGGCTCCGTCATGGCAAAGCATGAACCCTTCTCGCCGCGCACTACAGGCAGCATATAGTTTTCAAGCTGGTACGGACTGGCGTACCTGATCAAGTTCCCAATGCGCGACGGGCCGCCCCAATCACCCAGGACGTGCGGAAACAGAATTGCGCCAGAAGCGGCCACATCGTCTTTCAGGACGCACAGCTCGGCCACATTCATGCCTTTTCCACCGAGATCCGGCGGCAGTTGAAGCCCATAAAACCCAAGTTCCCGCGAACGCTTCCATATCGCACGCACGGCATCTTTCGAAAATTTGTCCTCATAGGTAAAGCCGGAGGCTTTTTCGTAGGGAATCAATTCCTCGTCAAGATACGACTTCAACTTTTCCCGAGTCTGGGCAAATTCCGCGCCAGGTAGTGTGCTGCTCATTGAACCCACCTCAATCAAATGGTTTATACAACTCATATTGACAGCATCGGCACAGATAGCGGATTATCCATTTAACGATCTCAATAACCTGCGGGAATGACATGCGCCTCGAAGACCTGAACTACTTCCTTGCCGTGGCTGAAGCCGGGCATGTCGGCCGCGCATCGGAACGGCTTGGCCAGAGTCAGCCGGCCCTGACCAAAGGAGTACAGCGCCTGGAAAAAGAACTGCAGTTGCAGTTGTTCGAACGCACCCCGAAAGGCATGGTGCTCACCACAGTAGGACAAGCTTTCTTCCAGCGCGCCCGCGGCGTCCAGTTCGGACTGAGCGAGGCCATCAAGGAAGCCAATGACCTGCATCTGGGCAAGCTGGGACTGCTGCGGGTAGGCGTTCCTCCCAACTACACCAGCTATTTCGGCGATGCCTGCGCCATACTTCTGCAGCAACGGCCAGCGGCCCGCGTACACGTCACGATAGGCTTGAATGACAAGTTGTTCGCGGCGCTGCGCCTGGGCGATCTCGATTTAAGTATCAGCGCGATCCTGAATCAACCCCAAACGGAACTGGAACAGCATGCCTTGTTCACCGACAATCTGCATGTTGTTGCGCGTGAGGGGCACCCGCTTTTCTTTTCACGCAATCTGCGCTTTTCCGATCTGGCCAAAGAATCATGGATCCTGCCCGGACAAAGCGTAGTGGCCAGGCGTTCCATCGACGCGCGTTTTGAGGAACACGGGCTGCCTGCGCCCAATGTGGCAGTCGAGTCGAGCTCATCCAGCATTTTTCTCATTGGCATGGTGCGAGCCACTGACTTATTGACGGTCTCCAGCGCATCAGCCATGAAGCAGGCCGGCAGCCATGGCCTGAGGGCATTTCCCTTGCGGGAAGCGGTATGGCCGCGCACTGTGGGAATCACCACCCGGCGCGGCGCTTATTTGTCCCCGCTGGCCCTGCGTTTCATGGAACTGCTCAAACAGCACCCGCATCCGGGCATGGCCGCGCAATAAAGAAGTGTCCGATGGCCCGGCCACTGATTCCATCGATGAAAGGCCGCAAAGGCCTAGGCAACGTTGCGTTGATGCCCAAGCCAGTGCGGATCCTTCAATTCCTTGCGCGAAAGCTTGCCGTTGGCATTCTTGGGCAGCCCGGCAACAAAATCGATCGAACGCGGCTTCTTGAAATCCGCCAGCCGGGATTTGCAATAGGCAATGAGTTCGGCCTCGCTGGCATGCATTCCCGGCTTGAGCGCTATGACCGCCTTGACGGATTCTCCCCACATATTATCGGGCACGCCAAAAACGCAGGCCTCATAGACAGCGGGGTGCTGGTACAGGGCCTGCTCGACCTCACTGGGATAGACGTTGAAGCCGCCGGAAATGATCATGTCTTTCCTGCGGTCGACAATATAGAGAAAGCCTTCCTCATCCATGCGCGCCAGGTCTCCGGTATGCAGCCAACCCTCTTTCAATGCCTGAGCGCTCAACTCCGGTTCCTGCCAGTAGCCGGCGAATACGTCCGGGCCTCGAACGGTGATCTCGCCTATTTCGCCCGCCGGAACCTGCTGCCCCTGTTCATCGACAAGCCGCAATTCGGTTTCGCCAAAGGCACGGCCGCAAGACATCAGCAGTTCCGGGTATTGATCGATGCCCCGCGCGTGATCGTCGGAACTGAGCATGACCATGCCGCCCGTCGTTTCCCCGGCACCGTATCCCTGGCTCAGTATCGGCCCCAGGCCTTCCCAGGCCTCACGGATGCGCGCCGGCGCCATCGGCGCCCCGCCATAAGAAATCTGCCGCAGGGAGCCGAGATCGTAACGGTGGAAGGCGGGGTGGCTAACCAGCATGTTGAGCATGGTGGGAACCATGAAGCTGAAGCGGGCATGATGTTTTTCCACGGAAGCCATGAATGACTCAGGATCGAAATGATCATGCAGCAGGATGGCACCTCCCTGGAACAGGAACGGCTGCATGAACATGCCGCTTGCATGGGTGATCGGCCCCGCAAGCGCCAGCACTTCGCCCGGATTGGCTCGCATCCGGCCCATCACTACTTTGCGCAGAGAGGCCATGCGATTTCCCACGGTCTGCATTGCAGCTTTCAACTTTCCGGTAGAACCCGAGGTGAAATGAAGCACGGCAAGATCGCTTTCGCTCATTTGCGCGTCCGGATTCGAATCGGTCGCCGCGGCCAGGAGATCCTCGTAGCGCCGCCCGTGAAGACCGCCGATCGTAATCATGGTTTCGACCGAATGGAGATCCCCCGCCACCGATACGAGGCTTTCAAAATGAGCTTCATCCACCAAAAGGATGCGGGCCCCGGCATTATTCACCGTGTCGACGATCTCTTGAGGCGACAATCTGGCATTCAATGCGACCTTGACCAGGCCGGCCTTATACAAAGCGCACTCCAGTTCAATGATTTCCGGCCGGTTCCAGGCCTGTATAGCCACGCGATCGCCTTTGGCCAAACCCAATCCCAGCAAGGCATTGGCCAAGCGGTTCGACCTTGCGTCAAGCTGGCCGTAAGTGATCGAGGTGTCTTTGAAAATGATTGCCGTCCGGTCGCGCCAATATCGCGCGTTACGACTGCAGAAACGTCCCTGGTTCATGAAGGCTGATCTCGTATGATTGATGTAGGCCTATAGTGGCTCCATGTTGCAAGGGACGGGATAACTTGACCACGATTTCCGATGACGGGCTGTTATCGACCGGGATCAATACCGCCTCATGCTTTATGGTTATCGGGTAATGCAAGTGCGGAATCGGACTGGGCGCCACGGCACGGTACAACTAGAGTCAAGGCTGTTGTGTATCAACAGACCACACACGACTTGAAAACAGGAGACATCAATGAAAACTGGATCGCGCGCCTTACTCCATGCCTTGGCGGGACTGCTGATAGGCACAGCGGCAACGCTGCCCTCGCTTGCCGCAGGTGCCGAATATCCTTCCAGGCCAATCCAGCTTATCGTGCCCTTCAGTGCGGGAGGGCAGTTCGATTTTCTGGCTCGCCTGGTCGCGAAGGCGATGAGCAAAGATTTGAAAGAAAACATCATCGTGGAGAACGTGAGCGGCGGAGGCGGCAATATAGGCGGTGCGAAAGCGGCCGCGGCCGCACCCGACGGCTACACACTGCTGGAATACGGCGGCAACTTCGCCATTGCCAAATATCTGTCACCCAAGCTGGCCTATGACCCCATCGGTGATTTTCAGCCCGTGGCGGCCATCAGCATCGCCCCGCATGTGATCCTGGCCAGCAATACCTTTCCGGCAAAAACCTTCAAGGATATGGTGGCGTACGGCAAAGCGCATCCGCAGGCGCTCAGCTACGGAAGTCCGGGAGTCGGTACATCCATGCAGCTGACATTCGAAGAAATCAAAGAACACTTCGGGTTCGAGGCGGTACACATACCCTACCGGGGAGGCAGCAACACGTTGAATGATCTGGCGGGCGGACAAGTAGGGCTGGCCATTGTCGCCGTGGCCCCCGCCCTTCCGTTTATCCAGGCTGGAAAGATACGCGCCCTTGCCGTTACCGGCAAGCAACGCGCGCCCTCGCTGCCTCAAGTACCCACGGTGGCGGAACTGGGATACACGGGGTTCGACAGCGGCAGCTGGGCAGGCATTGCCGTACCGAAAGGGACGCCCGACGCCATCGTAAACCGCCTGAACAAGGCCGTTCAATCAGCCTTGGACGATCCACAAATACAGCAGCAGTTGCATGCTTTGTCTTTTACCCTGTTGCCGGGACCGCCTAAACAACTGCGGGATCTGATTCATCAAGAAGCGGCGAGGTACAAGCCCATCATCGAAAGGCTGCACCTGAGCACTAAATAGCAAACAGCTGACGTGGGCCCCATGCAGGAGAATTTTTGGGTCGAGTTGTTTGCGGGATTCGATGCTTTGGTAGCTTTGGTATTTGAAGACGCCGTCTATCGGGGCTTGGGGTCAGGACCGGCACGGCGTGCTTGATCCGGATCTACCTCGTCCAGGCGGGCGTCGGGCCAAACTCGCTACGCCGCTGGCGCGGCTGCGCTCAAACATGGCCCGCCGAAAGCCCCCGCCTTCCCTACGGTAGCATCCGGCGCACGCCTTACGCCGGTCCTGACCCCAAGCCCCGATAGACGGCTCGCGTAATGGCATGCCTGGAATTGCATCACGGGATGCCCGGAATTTACCTGCTTGCACCTACCGTTAATGGGCCTGCATCCATAGAACCGTTAACGTGCGTGCACCCGTACCTTTATCGCGTGGCCACTACACCACGATGTGCCAAACCCTGGATTTATTAAGCGCCCGATGCCTCAACGTAGCCTGTGATTGGCTCAACGCGGCTTCCCCAATGCATACCTCGATGCATTGCCTCAACGCAAGCCGCAGGGTGGGCGGTGCTGTGTAGTCCGGCGGTAGTCCAGCGCCGGGTGCTGACGAAGGGAAGGCGGGGGCCTTCGGCGGGCGCTGTCTGAGCCCGGCCTCGCGAGGCCGGGCGAGTTCGCCCGACGCCCGCCTGGACGAGGCAGACCCGGGCAGTCGGGGTGCGTAGCACCACGACCGCTGGACGTGCCGGACTACACAGCACCGCCCACCCTGCGGCGTCTTTATAGAAATACCATCACGCCTACACAGACAACACAGCAATACAGCCCACAGCCATCGCTCAAACCTAAACGGCTCAAAAACATGACTGAAACGCGTTCAGTGCCGTAAAACACTCGAGCCGAAAACGCACTAGTGCTTCATCACCCCCGACGGATCATCGCTAGGCTTGGCATTGGCCACCGACTCGGCCGCCAGCCTGGCAACCTCTTCATCCGACAAAGGCGTCGGCATATGCTGCAGCGCCACTTCAAGTACCCGATCGATCCAGCGCACCGGAATGATTTCCAGATGATTTTTCACATTATCGGGAATCTCGGCCAGATCCTTGACGTTTTCCTCGGGAATCATGACAACCTTGATCCCGCCGCGATGCGCCGCCAGCAGCTTTTCTTTAAGGCCACCTATCGGCAGGACTTCACCACGCAGCGTGATTTCGCCCGTCATGGCCACATCGGCGCGAACAGGGATGCCCGTCAGGGCCGACACCATGGCTGTAGTGATTGCAATACCCGCCGAAGGGCCGTCTTTAGGGGTTGCCCCTTCCGGAAAGTGCACGTGCAGATCACGCTTTTCAAATGCCGTATTGGCAATGCCCCAGCGCTGCGCCCGGGCACGCACAACCGTTCGTGCCGCCTCGACCGATTCTTTCATCACATCGCCCAGAGAGCCCGTACGCTGCACCACGCCTTTTCCTGGCATATCGGCAACTTCGATGGTCAGCAGATCGCCGCCCACTTCAGTCCAGGCCAAACCCGTAACCTGGCCGACCTTGTTCTCTTTTTCGGCCATGCCAAAGCTATACCGGCGTACGCCCAGAAAGTCGCTGAGATTTTCAGCGTTTACCGTGACGCCGACCGCAGGCTTGCCCGAACCGGCCTTTTTGCCGCCGCCTGCCGCATCGGAAGACTGCGCCAACATCTGCTTGACCACTTTACGGCAGATCTTGCTGGCTTCGCGCTCGAGCGCACGCACCCCGGCTTCACGAGTGTAATAACGCACAATATCGCGAATGGCCGATTCTTCAATGGTCATTTCGCCTTCGCGCACGCCATTGTTCTTCATGAGCTTGGGCAACAGATGGTCGAATGCGATATGCACTTTTTCATCTTCGGTGTATCCCGACAATCGTATGACTTCCATGCGATCGAGCAAGGCAGGCGGTATATTCAGCGTATTGCTCGTTGCCACGAACATGACATCGGAAAGGTCGAAGTCGACCTCGATGTAATGATCCTGGAACGTGTGGTTCTGTTCGGGATCCAGCACCTCGAGCAGGGCCGAGGAAGGATCGCCACGGAAATCGGCGCCCATCTTGTCGATTTCGTCGAGCAGAAACAAGGGATTGCGCACACCGACCTTGGTCATGTTCTGCAAAATCTTGCCCGGCATGGATCCGATGTACGTACGGCGATGCCCGCGAATTTCAGCTTCGTCACGTACCCCGCCCAACGCCATGCGCACGAATTTGCGATTGGTGGCGCGAGCAATGGATTGGCCCAGGGAAGTTTTACCGACTCCGGGAGGCCCGACCAGGCAAAGAATAGGCGCTTTAAGCTTGTCGACCCGCTGCTGTACGGCCAGGTATTCGACGATGCGTTCTTTGACTTTTTCCAGACCGTAATGATCGCTGTCAAGCACGTGCTCCGCATTGGGAATCGAATTATTGATGCGATTCTTCTTGCGCCACGGCAAACCGATCAAGGTATCGATATAGTTGCGGACCACGGTGGCTTCGGCCGACATCGGCGACATGAGCTTGAGCTTTTTAAGCTCGGAGTCGGCCTTTTTATGCCCTTCTTTGGACATATGGGCAGCCACGACTTTCTTCTCGAGCTCTTCAAGGTCGGCACCCTCTTCGCCTTCGCCCAATTCTTTCTGGATCGCCTTGACCTGTTCGTTCAGATAGTAATCGCGCTGGCTCTTTTCCATCTGCTTCTTGACACGGCCGCGTATGCGCTTCTCGACCTGCAGGATATCGATTTCGCCTTCGAGCTGGGACAGGAGATTTTCAAGGCGTTCCGACGTTGCGACGGACTCGAGCATCTTTTGCTTTTGCTCAAGTTTGAGCGGCAAATGAGCGGCGATCGTATCGGCAAGACGGCCCGCATCGTCGATACCGCTTAACGAGGTAAGGATTTCCTGAGGTATTTTTTTGTTCAGCTTGACGTATTGTTCGAACTGGGCAACGATTGCGCGCCGCAAAGCTTCGGACTCCGCACCTTGTTCGGTGTCGGGTTCGACCGGAGCAACCTTGGCCATAAAATGCGTTTCGGCATCGCTGACCTCCTGGATACGGGCACGCTGCAAGCCTTCGACCAGCACCTTGACCGTGCCATCGGGCAATTTGAGCATTTGCAAAATGCCGGCCGCGCAGCCGATTTCGTATAAGTCATCGGGAGTGGGATCATCTTTGCTGGCTGATTTCTGGGCCACCAGCATGATGTTGTTGCCGGCTTCCATTGCCAGTTCCAGCGCCTTGATGGAACGGGGCCGACCCACAAACAGGGGAATCACCATGTGCGGAAAAACCACCACATCACGCAAAGGCAAGAGGGGCAAGTCCATGGGTTCTGAAGAGAGAATCTGGCTCGCAGACATAGTAATTTCCTTAAAAAACACCACTTTGGAAACGAAAGGGAAGCATTAGCCTCCCTTTCGTAGCACTACATGTAGGTGTATGTATGGACGATAGCCAAATTTTCAAGCCCTGACGTCTATAAACCTACTTTTTACAAGGTTATTCAATCATGGTGCTCAAGCAGCCGCATCCTTGAGTTTCGGTCGATCCGACTTATGCTCGGGAGCGAGCTTGGTATCTTGATCGGCGAAAATAAGTAATGGCGAGCCTTTGCCTTCCACTGCATTTTCGTCCAGCACCACCCGTTTGACATTCTTCTGCGAAGGAAGTTCGTACATGGTTCCCAGCAAAGCCTGTTCGACGATGGAACGCAAGCCGCGGGCACCCGTCCGGCGTTTGAGCGCGCGACGGGCAATGGCGCTAAGCGCCTGCGGGCGGACATCCAGTTCGACATCTTCCATTTCAAATAATTTCTGGAATTGCTTGATGAGCGAATTCTTAGGCTCGGTCAGGATGCGGATCAGGGTGTCTTCCTGAAGCTCTTCAAGAGTGGCCACAACCGGCAAGCGACCAACGAGCTCGGGGATCAGTCCGAACTTGATCAAATCTTCGGGCTCGACCTCGGAGAACAACTCGCCCACGCTGCTTTCGGCCTTGGCATGCACCGATGCTGAAAATCCGATGCCGGACTTTTCGGTACGATCGCGTATGACCTTTTCGAGGCCATCGAAAGCGCCGCCAACAATGAACAGGATATTGGTGGTATCGACCTGAACGAAATCCTGGTTGGGATGCTTGCGCCCGCCCTGCGGCGGTACCGACGCGACAGTCCCTTCGATCAGCTTGAGCAAAGCCTGCTGCACGCCTTCGCCGGATACATCACGGGTGATGGACGGATTATCGGACTTGCGTGAAATTTTGTCGATTTCATCGATATAGACAATGGCGCGCTGCGCCTTTTCCACATCGTAATTGCAGTTCTGCAACAGCTTCTGAATGATGTTTTCGACGTCTTCACCAACGTAGCCCGCTTCGGTCAGCGTGGTTGCATCGGCCATGACAAATGGAACGTCAAGCATGCGCGCCAGCGTCTGGGCCAACAAAGTCTTGCCCGAGCCGGTCGGCCCGATCAGCAAAATATTGCTTTTTGAAAGTTCGACGTCGTCGCCTTTGACTTCTCCGTAGCGTATGCGCTTGTAATGGTTATAAACCGCTACCGCCAGATTGCGCTTGGGGGTATCTTGCCCGATGACGTAGCCATCGAGAAAGCTCTTGATTTCGTAAGGAGTGGGCAATTCATTACGAATCGCGTCCCGGGCTGCCTCGTGGGTTTCCTCGAGGATGATGTCGTTGCACAGATCAATGCATTCGTCGCAAATAAAGACCGATGGTCCGGCGATAAGTTTGCGAACCTCGTGCTGACTTTTATTGCAAAACGAACAATGCAACACTTTTTCGTCTGCCGATCCTTTTTTTTCAGGCATAAAACTCTTCGATTAGTATCTATCTATGGACAGCACGAACAGAAACCATTCGACTATCGGATAATCGCCGGCCAACAGGTTGGATCCCGCCAGCCGACCGGCTGGTCCTCAAGCCTCGTCGGAACGAGAGACCAGTACTTTATCTACCAAACCGTACGATACCGCATCTTCGGCCGACATGAAATTATCGCGCTCGGTGTCGACCTCGATACGGTCGATCGGCTGCCCCGTATGCTTGGCCAGAATACTGTTCAGGCGCTCCCGCAAGCTCAGGATCTCGCGGGCCTGGATCTGGATATCGGACGCCTGCCCTTGCGCACCACCCGAAGGCTGGTGAATCATGATGCGTGAGTTGGGCAAGGTATAACGCTTGCCTTTGGCGCCGGCCGCCAACAGAAACGCGCCCATGCTGGCTGCCAGACCGGTACACAGCGTGGACACGTCCGGCTTGACGAACTGCATGGTGTCATAGATGGCCATGCCCGCATAGACTGACCCACCCGGCGAGTTGATATAAAGCGAAATATCCTTATCGGGATTTTCCGACTCCAGAAACAGGAGCTGGGCAACCACCAGATTTGCCGACTGATCATTGACCGGCCCGACAAAAAAGATGACCCGCTCGCGCAACAGGCGAGAATAGATATCGTACGAGCGCTCACCACGCCCGGACTGTTCGATCACTATGGGCACATAGCCCAAGCCTGTGGGCGCAACCGAATCGCCGCCATGCATCGCCGCGTAAAAATCAGTAAACCGCTGCATTTATGCAGTCCCCATGAGTTCGTCAAAAGCCACTTTTTCGTCGGCAACCTGCGCCTTGGACAAAACGTGATCCACTACGTTGTCTTCCAGCACTATAGCTTCGATTTCGGCGCGGCGCTGGCGATCGGACAGATAGTACGCCACGACCTGGGCCGGCTGTTCGTAATTTTGCGCAAACTCTTCAATGCGCGCGCGAACCTGTTCGGGTTTGGCTTGCAAATTGGCGTTGCTGACCAGTTCGGAAACCAGCAGGCCTAGACGCACGCGGCGCTCGGATTCGGCCGTGAAGGCTTCAACCGGAATAGGCACCGACTCGGCATTGGGTACGCCACGCTGCTTGAGTTCTTCGCGGGCGGCAACTACACGGCCCTGGGCGTCGTTTTCGACCAGTGCCTTGGGCACGTCGAATGTGCAGGCGGACACCAGGGCATCCATGACGCTGCCTTTGGTGCGGGCCTGGGCACGCGACTTGACTTCGCGCTGGATGTTGGAGCGCACGTCGGCCAGCAGTTTTTCCACATCGCCTTCGGCTTGACCCAAAGATTTGGCAAACTCGGCATTGAGTTCGGGCAACACGGGTTCTGCGACTTCAGTCACGGTAATGGCGAACTCGGCAGTCTTGCCAGCCACTTCCTTGCCACCGTAGTCGGCGGGAAAGTTGAGCGGAAAGGTTTTCTTGTCGCCGGCTTTCATGCCGCGCACGGCCGTTTCGAACTCGGGCAACATGCGGCCCTGGCCCAGGACGAAAGGAAATTTTTCGGCCGAACCGCCATCGAAGGGTGTGCCATCGATAGTACCGGCAAAATCCAGTGTTACACGATCGTCGTCTTGCGCGGCACGGCCATCGCGGGCCTCATAATTGGCACGCTGCTTGCGCAGGATATCGATGGTTTGCTGGACCTCGGCATCGCCGACTTCGGTCGTGGCGCGCTTGACCTGCAAGGCGGACAGATCGGGCAAAGACACCTCGGGGTATACCTCGAAAGTGGCCGAAAATGCCATGGAACCCTCTTCCACGCCTTCGGTTTTTGGCTCGAGATTCGGAACCCCGGCGACACGAAGCTTGGCATCCCCGATGATCTTGTCCAGCGAGCGGCCGACCTCGTTATTGATAACGTCGTAGCGTATGCCGGGACCATGGCTGCGTTCGATCATGGCAAGCGGAGCCTTGCCAGGCCGAAAGCCCTGAACCTTGGCGGTACGAGCCACGCGTTTGAGTTGCGCCTGGACTTCTTTTTCTACATCGGCGACCGAAACGATCAGATCAACACGGCGCTCCAGGCCGGACAAAATTTCAACCACGGGCTGCATTAGAGACCTATATAAATGAGTAATTGAACAAAAGAACAGGGTATTTTACCGGAAACTGCAAAAGCCGATGTAACCAGTGCCTCGGCCTATATATATAGCCAGCTTTGCCAAAACAAATCCGGAAGAAGTGTTTCATACCGTTTCCAAGCGGAGCCGCACGACCGGGCACGTGGTAGCATGGACTACAGGGTGTAGCGCTTACATCCTCCCGCCTCTCAAGGGCATCCGCAAGGAATGCCCCTATTAATGAAAAACAGCACACAAAACTCCCTGACATCGGGCGTGCTCCGCATGCTCTCCGCCCTTCCCTACGGTCTTGTTGCCCGCCTTGGTGAAACCCTGGGTTCATTGCTCTACCTGCTTCCAAGCAGGCGCAAACGCATCCTCGATACGAACTTGCGCCTCTGTTTTCCCGAAAAGGACGAGTCCGAACGCAAACAACTGGCGCGCTCTACCTTTCGTCATGTAATACGCAGTTACATGGAACGCGGGGTTCAGTGGTACGGCAGCGCCAAGGCTTTGTCGCAGCTTGTCGAGCTGGAAAGCGCCATCAAACTGATGGATACCTACGAGCAGCCCACCATTTTTCTCGGCTTCCATTTTGCCGCGATAGAAGCCGGCTGCATGTACTACTCTATTCTTCACCCGGTGGCCTCGATATACACCCCCATGTCGGATCACTCCACCGACGATATCGCGCGCCTGCAGCGGGCACGCTTCGGCACTGAAATGATTCCCCGCAACGGCAGCGCGCGCCAGACATTGAAAATACTCAAATCCGGCAAACCGATCATGCTTGCCGCCGATATGGATTTTGGCCTGCGAGATTCCGTCTTTGTGCCCTTTTTCGGCGTGCAAGCCTGCACCCTGACCGCCGTTTCCCGCCTTGCGCAACTCAGCGGCGCCCGAGTCGTCCCCTTCGTGGCCGCAGTATTGCCTGGATACCGCGGCTACAAGCTGAGTATTTTTGAGCCTCTTGAAGCCTTCCCCTGCGGCGACGCCGGCATGGACGCCCTGCGGATGAATCAATTCCTGGAAACTCAGATTCGCCTTATCCCGGACCAATACTACTGGGTTCACCGCCGCTTCAAACGACGCCCCGCGGGCGAAAAGCCCGTATATTGACGTAATGCCGGAACACCACCGGCCTTTCGCGAACAACTCCGGGCGGGCTTGAAGTCGCCCCTCGCGGCAAAGACATTCCGGCTGAAACCGGACTTGCCCATTCTCCGCCACCCCTTCTTTTGCTCTTGTCAGAAGCCTTTTATGCTATTAATTTGAACTGAAATCATTTTATGATGTACTATTTCTTTAGATACAATTGATGGCGAAACAAGAAAAGGAGACCCATCAGCAGCTTCATTCAAGACAAAGGACATGCACTATGAACAAAACCTATCGGCTCAAAGCCACCATCGCGGCCATGACGCTTGCGCTCATGGCCGGCGCCACCAGTGCGGCCAACTCGGCAGACTTGAATCAAATCAGGAAAAACGGCCAAATACGCATCGCCGTAGCCAACGAAATTCCGTACGGATATATAGATTTGAACGGGCATGCCAAAGGCGCCGGCCCCGATGTCGCCGCCCACGTGATGAAACAGCTGGGCATCAAGAAAATAGACTGGATAAGCACCAATTTCGGCTCGCTGATACCCGGCCTGAAGGCTGGTCGCTTCGACATGGTTGCGGCGGAAATGGCTATTCTTCCCCAGCGCTGCCAGGAAATATTGTTCTCCGAACCCAATAGTTCGTATGGCGAAGGCCTGCTGGTAGCCAAGGGCAATCCCAAACAGTTGCACTCTTACAGGGATTTTGTAAAAAAAGGCGCCAAGGTCGCGATCATGGCAGGGGCCGATCAGCTCGAAATGATGCAGGCACTTGGCGTTCCCGATAATCATATTGTGACGATCTCCAACAACGCCGACGCCATTTCCACAGTTTCAACCGGCCGTGCAGACGCCTATGCGGCGACCGGCCTGACAGTCAGCCAGCTTGCGGGTAAAAGCCCAAAGGTGGGCATGGCCAAAAATTTCACCGATCCGGTCATCAATGGCGCGCCTGCCCGCAGTTGGGGGGGATTTGCCTTCGCCCAACAGTCGGCGGGCTTGCGCGACGCGGTCAACACCGAATTGGCAAAATTCAAGAAAACGCCGGAATGGAAGAAAATCATGACCCAATATGGATTCACAGCCACCGACGCCGAAGATTCCTTCAACAAGACCACGGCCCAGCTCTGTGCCAAGTAAAGCGCCTCAAGGGCGGCGCAGACCATGAACTGGACAAGCTATAGCGAGCCCTTGCTTCAGGGTGCCTGGGTAACAGTGCAACTGACGGTATTTTCGACCTTGCTGGGTGCCGTTGTTGCCTTTGCCCTTGGGGTGGGAAAGCTTGCACGCAACAGACCCTGCCGGCTGGTGTCGATTGCCATCATTGAAGTATTTCGCGGTACCTCGCTGCTCGTACAACTGTTCTGGCTATATTTTGCCTTGCCTATCCTTGGCCAGGCCATAGGCATGGATCTGCGCCTACCGCCGGTCGCCGCAGGCGTACTGGCGTTAAGCCTGAACATCGGCGCCTATGGGGCGGAAGTAGTGCGCGGCGCCATCCAGGCTGTACCGCGAGAGCAATATGAAGCCGCGAAGGCGCTGGATTTCACTCCCCGGCAAACTCTGTGGCGCATTGCCATCCCCCAGGCCGTTCCCGAAATGATGCCCAGTTTCGGCAATCTGGCGGTTCAGAACCTCAAGGACACGGCACTGGTCTCGCTGATCAGTCTGGGCGACCTGGCCTTCCGCGCCGAGCAAATCCGTAATTTCACGCAGGACAGCACAACGATCTACACCTTGCTGCTGTTCATGTACTTCGGCATGGCGCTGGTCTTGACGGCCATCATGAAACTGCTTGAACGCTCCGTGGGGCGCTGGCGCACCACAAAGGCCTGAACATGTTATTTGGCATCCATTGGGACACCAGCAACAACTGGGCGTTTGCCAATTCCATTCTCCCTATCCTGCTGCGGGGACTGCTGGTCACTATCGAGGCCACCGTGCTCGGCTTCGCCGTTGCCGCCATCGTGGGCCTGGCTCTTGCCGCGCTGAAGGGATCCCGATTCCGCAGCATAGCGTGGCCCGCCCGGATAGTCTGCGAATTCATCCGCGACACCCCGCTGTTGGTCCAGCTGTTTTTCCTGTATTACGTGCTGCCCAACTACGGCATCGTGCTGCCCGCCTTCCTGACCGGTGCGCTGGCGCTGGGACTGCAATACAGCGCCTACACCTCCGAAGTGTACCGGGCTGGACTCGAGGCCATCGTCCGCGGCCAGATCGAGGCCGCGCGCGTGCTCGATCTTTCAGCCTTCCGGACCTTCAGCTTCATTATTCTTCCGCAAGCCTTGCCGCGCATTATTCCGGCGCTTGGCAATTATCTGGTATCAATCATGAAAGACGTACCGGTGCTGTCGGTCGTATCGGTCTTCGAAATGCTCAATGTCGCCAAAATCATCGGCGACCGCACATTCAACTATTTGATCCCCCTTTCCATGGTGGGGGCGCTGTACCTCGTGCTGACGATTGTGGCGTCGGCCGGCGTACGCTACATCGACAAGCACCTGCCAAAACAAGGATTACCCCTGCGATGAACGACTCTATTATTCAGCTCGAAAAAGTCAGCAAGCGCTTCGGCGATGTCACGGTGCTGGACTCCCTCGATTTCCAGGTTGAAAAAGGCGAAAAGGTCACGATCATCGGGCCGTCCGGATCGGGAAAATCCACCGTGCTGCGCATTCTGATGACCCTGGAAAATATCGACGAAGGGATGATCCACGTAGCGGGGAAACCGCTGTGGCACCAGTACCGGAATGACGAGCTGGTGCCGGCCGACGAAGCCCATCTGCGCGAAATGCGCAAGGAAATGGGCATGGTTTTTCAGCAGTTCAATTTATTCCCGCACATGACAGTGCGCCGCAATATTACCGAAGCTCCGGTGCAGGTGTTGGGCCTGTCCAAGGGCAAGGCAAGGCAGCGCGCCGACGATTACCTGGAATTGGTGGGACTGACCGACCAGGCCGATAAATTTCCTGGCCAGCTCTCGGGCGGCCAGCAACAACGCGTTGCGATTGCCCGTGCCCTGGCCATGCGTCCGAACATTATGCTGTTCGACGAACCGACTTCGGCCCTCGACCCGGAACTGGTGGGCGAAGTGCTCAATGTCATCCAGCGCCTGTCTGAAGAACACGACCTGACCATGTTGCTGGTGACCCACGAAATGCAATTCGCCAAACAGATTTCGGACCGGGTCTGTTTTTTCGACCAAGGCGTCATTGTCGAAGAAGGGCCACCTGAACAGTTGTTCACGCAGCCCAGGGAAGAGCGCACACGTGAATTCCTGAAAGCTTTCATCAACCCCGATTGACGCCATCGAGGCGCCGGACCGGATGCATCCCGGTCCGGCGCCGGCTTCAGGCTGTCGAGACGTCCAAAGGCTCGATCACCGCATCGCCTTGCCGACTGGCAATGTGCTCGGGGCGCGGCTTCAAGCCATATTTTGGCGGGCTCAAACGATTTTCCACGCTGTTGTAAACCATGAAGACATTCGCCCTGGGCCACGGTGAAATATTGCCGTTCGATCCGTGCATGGTGTTGCAATCGAAAAAAACCACCGAACCGGCCTTGGCTGTAATGGCCCGGATTCCGCCTTGCTCAACCAGCAATTGCAAGCTGACGGGATCGGGCACACCATATTCCTGCTTTTTGAGCGACTGACGGTAGTGGTCCTCGGGCGTGCGGCCCTGGCAGGACACAAAATGGCGATGCGAGCCCGGAACGACCATCAACGGACCGTTGCATTCGTTGTTGTCGGTCAGTAGCACCGAGCAACTCAAGGCTCGCATGCCTGGCATGCCATCCTCCACATGCCAGGTTTCAAAATCGGAATGCCAATAGAATTCCTTGCCTTTGAAGCCAGGCTTCATGTTGGCCCTGGATTGGTGTATGTAGACTTCGGAGCCCAAAATCTGCCGAGCCACATGGGCCAGACGCGGATCGCGCGCCAGGCGCTGCACCATGGGGCTGAGCTCATGCACTCTGAATACCGAGCGTACGGCATCGCTGCCCGGCTCGGCAATAGCCACCTCGCTGCCGGCAATCGACGGGTCGCGGCTCATACGCTTGACCTCGGCCAGCAAAGACTCCGTTTCCTGCGAACCGAACAGATCTTCCAGCAGCAAAAATCCATCGCTTTCGTAAGCTCTGATCTGCTCGGCCGACAAAACATCGGCGTAATGGCCGTCGCCATGCACGACCGGGTCGCGCCGCGCAATGATTGCCGAGCTCCGGTCAGTGCGTGAATCGTAAATATCACTCATCATAATCACCGTTACTTGACCCTGCAGTTCAAGCTGCGTTCGACAGGAATGGGTATACCCCCTTCTCGTCATGCACTTCCTGGCCTGTCAGGGGCGGATTGAATACGCAAATCACCCTGAGCGGAGCCTTGCCGCCACGCAGCCAGTGCTCATCGTTCTCGTTCAGGGCATAGACCACCCCGGGCCCCAAGGCATATTTCTTTCCGTCGGCAATCGTTTCGACTTCGCCGTCGCCTTCGATGCACCAAACCGCTTCCAGGTGGTGCTGATAGTGAATATGCGTTTCCGTGCCGGGGAAAATAATAGTTTCGTGAAAGGAAAAACCCATACCGTCTTTCTGCAGCAACACGCGCCGGCTCAGCCAATTGCGAGTCTTCACCTCGTATTCGGTTCCAATCACATCATTGACATTTTTGACTATCATCGACGCTGCCCTCCAAATTTCAATACCTTGGCATTGGCCTGCCCGGCCAGGACCTCCGCCGTGCTGCGCTCGATGACTTCAAGCCCGCGCTCCAGCAGCTCGTCCTCGATGGTCAGCGCCGGCAATACCTTGAGCACCTCGTCATTTGCGCCGGAAGTTTCTATAACAACACCGTGCTCGAACGCCCGTGCGGCGATTTGGCCGGCCAAGCCGCTATCGGCCGGCGTTGCCAGGCCCTGTATCAGACCGCGCCCGCGAACGCTCAAACCTGCCGCCGGATAACTGTATGCCAGGTTTTCCAGCCAGTCGCGCACCAGCCCTTCCTTGCGCTGCGTATCGGCCGCAAACGCTTCCGTGGCCCAATAGCTGTCAAGTGCCTGCGCCGCGGTCACAAACGCCAGGTTGTTACCGCGGAACGTACCGCTGTGCGCTCCCGGCTTCCATACATCGTGTTCGGGCTTGAGCAATACCAGGGACATGGGCAAGCCGAATCCCGACAGGGATTTCGACAGCGTGATGATGTCCGGACGAATACCGGACGGCTCGAAACTGAAGAAGCCGCCAGTGCGTCCGCAACCCACCTGGATATCGTCGACGATAAGCAACATATCGTGCCGGCGGCAAAGCGTTTCCAACTGCTTGAGCCAGCGCCAGGTTGCGACGTTGACGCCCCCCTCTCCCTGCACCGTCTCCACGATGACTGCGGCAGGATGATCCAGGCCGCTGCTCGAATCATCGAGCAGGCGCTCCAGATAAGCCGCCGTGTCGACATCGGGGCCCATATAGCCGTCGTACGGCATGAATGTGGTGTTGGCAAGCGCCACACCTGCCGCCTTGCGGAACTTTGAATTGGCAGTGACCGCCAGCGAACCCGCGCTGACGCCGTGAAACCCGTGCGTAAACGATATGATGTTCTGCCGGCCCTTCACCAGGCGCGCAAGCTTCAGGGCCGCCTCGACCGCATTGGTCCCGGTCGGGCCGGTGAATTGCAGGGTGTATTGCCAGCCGCGCGGCTTGAGCAGTACCCGCTCAAACGTTTCCAGAAAATATTTCTTCGCACTGGTGGCCATATCAAGGCCATGCACAACCCCGTCGCTGTCGAGGTAATCAAGCAGCCTCTTTTTAAGAACCGGATTATTGTGGCCATAATTCAGGGTTCCGGCGCCACTGAAAAAATCGATGTATTGCTTGCCTGCTTCGTCAAACAGCAGGGACCCTTTCGCCTGATCGAAAATTACCGGGAACGACCGGACGTAGCCGCGCACCTCAGACTCCATCCGGTCAAATATTCTCAAGTCCATCATTTTCTCCCTCTGGGTTACGAGGCGTTCTCCAGGGCGGCTTACTCACAACCCTGGCGCCTCTTTGGTGAAATGCCCACCGGCTTGAGCCTGACGCTGCGAAGCATCAAACGGACCGATACGCAAAAGCCGCTCGTCGGCATGTTCGCCGGCGCCGAAAAGTTCGCGTTCAAACAGTGGGCTGTCGACAACGGGTGCCCGCAATTGCCGGGCAATTCCCGCAAACACATTGCGAGACGCGGCGTTGTCGGGGCCGACCGTGGTTTCGATATATCGAATCCCGCTCAAGCCAGGGCGCTCGAGCAAATTCCATAACATAAGGCGCGCCAAGCCGTGGCCCCGCGCACGGGAATGCACGGCAATCTGCCAGACAAACAACACCTCCGGCCTGGCTGGGGGCATATAGGCCGAAATAAAACCGTTCACGACACCCGCGTTTTCGGCAAGCACACAGGTGTCGGAAAAATGTTCGCTCAAAAGCAGATACACATAAACCGAATTCAAATCCAGGGGCGGACACTCGCCAACCAAGCGATGGACGGCAAGCCCATCAACCTTGCTGAGTGGACGCAGCTCCATCAGCCTTTCCACAAACCTGCCGGCATTATGGGATTCGACGCAGGAGCCGTTCTTGCATCGCGCCTCATACCACCAACCCCGATTCTGGAGGCGCACCGCCAACACCGACATCAAGAATAGGCGAGCCCGGCTCCTCCGGCGCTTCTGGCGGAAGCACGCCCTGCGGCTCCATCAGGCCGACAATGCGCTCCAGCGACATCGTGATGGTGAGCTGCTCCAGTTCCGGCAAGGCGTTGAGCGCATCAGCCAGTTTTTTCTGCAAAGGCGAAGGTGTATCCCTGGCCAGCACAACACCCGCCTCGGTAGCCGAGACGAAAACGATGCGGCGGTCTTCGCGGCTGCGTTCACGGCAGATCAAGCCCTTGTCTTCGAGGCGGTCGAGAATCCCCACGACGGTGCTGGGGCTGACATGGATCTCGCGGCTGATTGCCGTGGCAGTGAGCGGCCCGCTGTCGATGACTGCCCGCAAACAGATCAGTTGCGGTGCCGTGATGTGGCTGCAAGCTGCCAAATGACGCGAATGCAAGGCAATAGATCGCGTTATGCGGCGCAAGGCACGCAGAATGCGCAGATCGTAAGCTTGTGTGGTTATCAGAGGTTCGTTCATAGCACGCGCAATAAAAAGTATTCAGTTAAATTAATTTCTACTCAAATAATATGATTGCCAATCAATATTGTCAAGCTACTGCCGGCTCCCGGGTAATCATCAAGGCGCAGCAGGAAGGGCCTTGATAAACTGGGTCCAGCCACCCGCTAACAGGCTCTTGCAAAACCATGGTCAATCCGGTTCATTTCGATATCCAGTCATTACGTGTTTTTTTATATGCAGCCCAGGCAGGCAGCCTTACCAAGGCTGCGGAACGCTCGCACATGACGCTGTCGGCGCTGAGCAAGCGTATTTCCGAGCTCGAAAAGACCATAGGCTGCACTTTGTTTGTTCGCTTGCCGCGCGGCCTGGCATTGACGCCCGCGGGTCAAAACCTGGCCGATCATGCGCAAAACCTGCTGAACAGCGTGAACCGCATGGCCCTGGACATGAACGATTACGCACTGGGCGTACGCGGCCATGTGCGCATCTGGGCCAATACCTCCTCCATCATCCAGTTTTTACCTGTCGATCTTGCCGTACTGATGGAACAGCACCCAGGCATCCGGATCATTCTCGAAGAAAAAATCAGTGAAGACGCCATCAATGCAGTGGCTCATGGCATTGCCGATATCGGCATCTTTGCGGACAACACCCCCTCGCTGTCACTGGAAAAGCGCCTGTATCGACACGACCAGCTCGTCGTGCTGGTTCCCGGAAGCCATCCCCTCGCAGGGCGGGACATCGTCGACTTTGCCGATACGCTGGACTATGATTTCGTCGGACTTACCGAAGGCAGTTCCCTGTTGGTCCGCATGCACAGCGCGGCCGCCGTCCTGGAACGCGCATTGAAACTGCGGGTCCAGGTTGCCAGCTTCGATGCCATATGCCGCATGATCGAAGCCGGATTGGGCATAGGCGTGCTGCCACGCGGCGCGGTTCGGCAGGAAATACTGGGAGCGGGGCTGCGCGCCATCCCACTTTCCGACGGCTGGGCTTCACGCACCTTGTGGCTCGGTGTTCGAAGCGCCAAGGAACTGCCTGCCGAAGCCCTGCATGTCCTGAACTTTCTGGCGTCGCGACATGCAACCGTCCAGCCGGAGCCGCAGATAGAAGAACAGGACGCACCAGAATGATTGGTAGGGGCGGCCTTTGCGGCCACCCGTATGGATGCCCCTTGAACGAAACGGGCGGCCACAAGGACCGCCCGTACGTTAATAGCACGAACCCTCTTAATAGTGCGGACCATCGTGATAATACCCTCGGTGGTAGCCCCCATGACGATATCCGCCACCCGGAACAACAATACAGCCAACGAGCGCAGAGATAAGTGCGATAACAATAAGAATCTTCATAGGGATCTCCAATAATTGCCTATCGATTCTAGTCACGCAGACACGGGGGCACCTTGCAAAAGGTATCAGCATTTCATTGCTTGTTAACAGCTCTCGCAGCAAAATGCGATTTCGCGTTTGTGATAACGCGCTTGCAGGTCATTGGGAATGATGCGCCGCAGCCAATAACTTTGGCTGCCACACTTATGCGTACGGGTGTACAGGGCCGGTTTCTCGCCAGCCTACATAAAACCCATATATTATTTTGCACTTGTTTTTTTTATTACTTGTTTTTTATTTTCAGGCCCATGATTCACAAAGCTTTGTTGTAAATCAGGGCCTTATAATGGTGCGAACGGAGAGACTCGAACTCTCACACCTCTCGGCGCCAGAACCTAAATCTGGTGCGTCTACCAATTCCGCCACGTTCGCTAAAAAATTCAAGCCAATAAGTGTAGCTTCATTTAGGGAGGGTCGCAAGCAGCCGCTGGCACCAACAGCCCTTTATTGAATCTGAACTTTGCTGTATCCGTTGCCAATTGCAATCAATCTCCCGTCAAATCCATAAATCGGCCAGGCACGGCAGAATCTCCGGGGGCTTGCTAAAATCAGCGGCTATAAATCCGAACTCATTGGCGGCCATGAATCCCAGACTACGTGCTCTGCACCCCTATCCTTTTGAAAAACTGCGGCAATTGATGGCCCAGGCACCCACGCCACCGGCCGATCTGCAGCCCATCAATCTTTCGATAGGCGAACCCAAGCACCCAACCCCGCCGCTCATTGTGGAAGCCATGAAAAATGCCATGGCTGGCCTGTCGGTCTATCCGCCGACCAAGGGTGATTCGCCATTGCGCAACGCGATCGCCGATTGGATTGCGCGGCGCTACGGTATCGCGCGGCCCGACCCCGAAACGCAGGTATTGCCCGCGCTGGGCTCGCGCGAAGCCTTGTTTGCCTTCGCCCAGACCGTCATCGACCCCTCCGCCGGATCGCGGGTCGTGTGCCCCAATCCGTTCTATCAAATCTACGAAGGGGCCGCCCTGCTCGCCGGCGCCCAGCCTTATTTCATCAACGCGCAGGCAAGCCGCAATTTTGGCTTCGACTGGGCGTCGGTTCCAGACGACGTGTGGCGTAAAACCCGGCTGCTGTTCGTATGTTCGCCAGGCAATCCGGCGGGCAATGTCATGGCCCTGGACGAATGGAAAACCCTGTTCGCCCTGGCCGACAAATACGATCTGGTCATCGCTTCGGACGAATGCTACTCGGAAATCTACTTCGACGAAGCCAAGAAGCCGCTGGGCGGCCTGCAGGCGGCCAGCCTTCTCGGGCGCCACGACTATAAGAACCTGGTGTGCTTTTCGAGCCTGTCCAAGCGCTCAAACGTACCGGGCATGCGCTCTGGCTTCGTGGCCGGCGACGCGGCGCTGATAAAGCAATTCCTGCTTTACCGTACGTATCATGGCAGCGCCATCAGCCCCGTGGTCTCGCAGGCCAGCATCGCCGCCTGGAACGACGAGACCCATGTTATTGAAAACCGCCGCCTGTACCGTGAAAAATTCGAGGCGCTGATGCCACTCCTTGGGCCGGTACTCAATGTAGAATGGCCTCAGGCTTCGTTTTATTTATGGGCTGAAACCCCTTATGCCGATGCCGATTTTGCTCGCGACCTGTATGGCCAAACCGCCGTTACCGTCCTGCCGGGAAGCTTTCTGGCACGCGAAGCCCAGGGCGTCAACCCGGGCGCAAACCGGATTCGCATCGCTCTGGTAGCACCCAAAGAGCAATGCCTGGAAGCCGCAGGGCGCATTGTTCGGTTTCTTGAAAAAACAGCGTAATCCAGCATGCGCCAGATTCCGCCTCGGTACCCGTTGAGCATGCCAAATATCATGCGCCGCGTTTTTTTATATTGATTATTACTTCTAACCAGACTAAACGACTATGACTCTTGACCTACAAAGCACCATCGATCATGCATGGGAACATCGTGCCGAAGTCGCTCCAGGCGCCGAAAGCGCCGCCGTGCGGGAAGCTGTTCAGCACACGATACATGCCCTGGATACGGGCCATCTGCGGGTTGCCGAAAAGATCAACTTCGAATGGGTCGTGCATCAATGGATCAAAAAAGCCGTGTTGCTGTCGTTCCGGCTCGAAAACAACGAAATCATGGGTCAGGCGCCCATGCAGTTTTACGACAAGGTGCCGCTCAAGTTCGGCGAATACGGCGCCCAGGCGTTCGCCACTGGCGGATTCCGTGTGGTACCGCCGGCCGTCGCCCGCAAAGGCGCCTTCATAGCCAAAAACGTGGTGCTCATGCCGTCCTATGTCAATATCGGCGCCTATGTCGATGAAGGCACCATGGTCGACACCTGGGCCACTGTGGGCTCTTGCGCCCAAATCGGCAAGAACGTCCACCTATCGGGCGGTGTAGGCATAGGTGGCGTACTCGAGCCGCTCCAGGCCAATCCCACCATCATCGAAGACAACTGCTTTATCGGCGCTCGCTCCGAAGTAGTCGAAGGCGTTATCGTCGAAGAAAACTCGGTTCTGGCCATGGGCGTGTTCCTTTCTCAAAGCACCAAGATCTTCGACCGGGCAAGCCGCACCATCACGTACGGACGCATTCCATCGGGCTCGGTCGTGGTACCCGGCTCCCTGCCATCGGCCGACGGCTCGCACAGCCTGGCCTGCGCTGTCATCGTCAAACGGGTCGACGCGCAAACGCGCTCAAAAACCAGTATCAATGACTTGCTGAGAGCCTGATGAGCGATTCTGCCGTTCTGCGTCTGACCAAAGATCTGATCGCACGAAACTCGGTCACCCCGGCCGATGCCGATTGCCAGGTAAAACTGGCCGGGCATTTGAGTGCGGCGGGTTTCAATTGCGAAACCCTGGTGTTCGACGATGTCACCAATCTGTGGGCGCGGCGCGGCACTTCGACGCCCCTGGTCGTTTTTGCCGGCCACACCGATGTGGTTCCCACCGGCCCGCTCGACAAATGGGCCAGCGAGCCCTTTGCGCCGACCGAGCGGGACGGAAATTTATACGGCCGTGGCGCGGCGGACATGAAAAGCTCGATCGCCGCCTTCGTAGTGGCGGCCGAGGAATTCGTTGCCGCTCACCCTCAACACAAGGGGTCGATCGGCCTGCTCATCACTTCCGACGAAGAAGGCCCTTCGATCAATGGCACAGTCAAGGTTTGCGAGGCCCTGACGGCACGCAATGAAGTACTGGATTACTGCATCGTCGGCGAACCCACTTCGGTCGACCGCCTGGGCGACACCGCCAAGAACGGCCGACGCGGCTCCCTGTCGGGCAAGCTGACCATCAAGGGCAAACAGGGGCATGTGGCCTACCCTCATCTGGCACGCAATCCCATCCATCTACTGGCGCCGGCCCTGGTGGAACTGGCGCAAACGGAGTGGGATCAGGGTAACGAATATTTCCCGCCCACCACGTTCCAGGTATCCAATCTGCACGCGGGGACCGGAGCCACCAATGTGGTGCCCGGCGAGGCAATAATCGACTTCAACTTCCGCTTTGCCAGCATCAGCACTCCCGCGCAGATCAAAGAAAGAGTTATCCAGATACTGAACAGGCACGGGCTCGAATTCACACTGGACTGGACCCTGGGAGGCGAACCCTTTCTGACCCCCAAGGGCCGCCTGAGCGAAGCGCTGAGCCAGGCCATACAAGATGAAACCGGCGTAGCTACCCAGCTTTCCACCACCGGCGGCACCTCGGACGGCCGTTTCATCGCCAAAATCTGCCCGCAAGTCATTGAATTCGGTCCCATCAATGCCAGCATTCACCAGATCAACGAACATATCCGGCTCGACACTCTGGAACCTTTGAAAAACATCTATCGCCGCACACTCGAAAATCTTTTGCTCGATTAAGCGCACTGCCATCCGTGGCGCTCTTGCCCCGATGGCTTTGACCAGCCCGCAAAACAGACATTCGATTCCTCTTACTGGAGCCAGCATGTACGAATCTGCTCATCAAGAATTGCGCACTCTGCGCGACCTGCTGCGTTTTACCGTCAGCCAATTCAACTCGTCCAGACTGGCCTTTGGTCATGGCAGCGACAACGCCTGGGACGAGGCCGTCTACCTCTTGCTGCACACCCTGCACCTGCCGCTCGATACGCTGGATCCTTTTCTCGATGCCCGGGTTCTGCCCGAAGAGCGCAAACGCTACCTGAAACTGGTTGAACGGCGCATCAACGAACGCCTGCCCGCCGCCTATCTGACCGGTGAAGCCTGGCTTCAAGGGCAACAGTTCTTTGTCGATCAGCGAGTCATCGTGCCGCGTTCGCCCATATCCGAACTGCTCGCCCAGGACCTGGCGCCATGGGTAGCCAATCCGGAAGACGTGGAATTCGTGCTCGACCTTTGCACAGGCTCAGGTTGTCTGGCCGTGCTGGCGGCCCTGGCTTTCGACAATGCTCAGGTCGATGCGGTCGATTTATCGGAACATGCTCTCGAGGTAGCCGATCAGAACATCGAACATTTCGGCCTTGACGGGCGGATCACCACGCATCGCAGCGATCTATTCGATCAACTGCCGCAATGCGAATACAACGTCATTGTGTGCAACCCGCCCTACGTGAACAACCACTCCATGGAATCCCTGCCGCCTGAGTACCGGCATGAACCCACAATGGCGCTCGCCGGCGGCGAAGACGGCATGGACCTCATTCGGCGCCTGCTGCGCAATGCTCCAGATTTCATGGCCGCCGACGGAATCCTGGTGCTTGAAATCGGCAACGAATACGAGAATTTCCTGGCGGCTTTCCCCGATCTCGATCCGGTCTGGCTCAGCACCGAGCATACCGAAGACCAGATTCTGCTGCTTACCCGGGAACAATTGGCATCGTGATTCGTGCTACAGGCTTAACGCTGCGCCGCGGCACCAAGGTATTGCTGGACGAAGCCGATTTTGTGGTCAACCCTGGTGAGCGTGTCGGCATCGTCGGCAAGAATGGAGCGGGAAAATCAACCCTGTTCGCCCTGCTGCAAGGGCTTCTGGACGCCGACGCCGGAACGCTGACCATTCCTGCCGGCTGGCGCATTGCCAGCGTGGAGCAGGAAATCAGTGACAACACACTGGCGGCGCGCGAGTTCGTCATCGACGGCGATACTCATTTGCGATTTCTACAGGCCGAACGCCTGGCCACACCCGACCATGATGGCCACCGCATTGCGGAACTTGAGGCAGCGCTGGTCGAAGCCGACGCCTGGAGCGCCCCTTCACGCGCAGAACAATTGCTGGCCGGACTGGGTTTTGCACCGGGGCAGTGGCTTAGCCCGGTCAGCAGTTTTTCAGGGGGCTGGCAAATGCGCCTGGCGCTGGCGCGAGCCCTGATGGCGCCGTCGGAACTGCTGCTCCTGGACGAGCCCACCAACCATCTGGATCTCGACGCCATGCTCTGGCTGGAACGTTGGCTGAATGCGTACCAGGGTACAGTGCTGCTGATTTCGCACGACACCGAATTTCTGGATGCCGTCGCCAAATCGATATTGCATTTCGATCAGGCCAAACTGACCCGCTATCGCGGCGGCTATGAAGACTTTCTGACTCAGCGCGCCGAACGCCTGCGGCAAACCAGACTGGCCTGGGACAAGCAGACGCGCGAAACCGCCCGCCTGCAAAGTTTTATCGATCGTTTCAAGGCCAAGGCCACCAAAGCCAAACAGGCGCAGAGCCGCGTCAAGGCTCTGGCCCGCATGGAAACCCTGGCTCCCTTGCATGCCGAGGCGGGCATAGACATACGCCTGCCCACACCCGAGAACATGCCCGACCCGCTCTTGATTCTCGACAAAATCAGCACTGGCTATCGTCTGGCTACGGGCGAAACCAAAACGGTTCTGCGCGACGTGCAACTGATGGTGCGTGGCGGCAGCCGCATAGGCGTTCTGGGTGTCAACGGGGCAGGCAAAAGCACTTTGATCAAAACACTGGCTGAAGAACTGCCAACGCTGGCCGGCGAGCGCCGTGCCTCCAAAGGCCTGGAAATCGGCTACTTTGCCCAGCATCAACTGGACATGCTCGATCTGGATTCAACGCCCTTGCAGCATCTGCAGCGTCTGGCGCCCCAGACACGCGAACAGGAACTGCGCAATTACCTGGGAAGCTTCGGCTTCAGCGGCGACACCGTCACCAGCAAAATCGCCCCCATGTCGGGCGGCGAGAAAGCTCGCCTGGCTCTTTCCCTGATAGTCTGGCAAAAGCCCAATCTGCTGTTGCTGGACGAGCCCAGCAACCACCTGGATGTCGATACGCGCGAAGCCCTGGCAACCGCCCTGGCCGAATTCGCGGGAAGCGTGCTGCTGGTGTCGCACGATCGCCATCTGCTGCGTACCACCGTGGATAGTTTCTGGATCGTGGCCGATGGCGCCGTACACGAGTTCGACGGCGATCTGGAAGACTATCGCGACTGGCTGGTTGCGCGCGCCGCCGAGGCCCGGGCGGAAGCCCGCAGCGAAGCGCAGTCGGCGGGGCCGGATACCGGCGCCATCGACCGCAAGGCCCAACGCCGCCTCGAAGCGGAAGAACGGCAACGCCAAGCCGCATCACGCAAGCCTATCGAGGCGAAAATAAAGAAAGTCGAAACCCAGCTCGATGCCGCACGACAGCGCATGCAGATTCTCGACGCACTTATAGCCGACCAGGACTTTTACTCGGATGCGCGTCGCGACGAGCGTCTGAAAGTGCTCAGCGAGCACGGTGAGCTGAATAAGAAATCAGGTGAACTCGAAGACCAATGGCTGAGTTTGCACGAAGAGCTCGAAGAACTCGAAAAACCTTCCTGCGCTCAGCAATCGTAACTGACCAGCACCAGGTCGACCGCCTGCTCCCGTATGGGAATCAAGGCTTGGTATTCAGGCGAGCCATGCCAAGCCTCGATCGCCCGGGCATCGGGAAACTGGATCACTACCACATCGGTATGGGTATGCTCGCCGCTCAAGACCGAAGAGCGCTTGCCGCGCAATACCAGGCGTCCACCCCAGGGGACAATCGTGGCAGGTACCTTGCTGCAGTATTCCGCCCATCTGGCTGCGTCCTTGACCGTCACATGCCCAACTATGCAAGCTGCCGCGGGCAAGCCGGATTTTGAACCATCGTTCTGTTCCATTTTTTCTCATCAAAATAAATCTGCGACCCGGGATGCGATAGTATCCGGACACTATTCGCGCGACATCCAAACAAGGTTTGGCGGCAGCATCTTCATTATACGAGTCTGGAATTTACTTGACGTTTATGTACTCAAGGGGGCTAACACGCGCCGCTAGAGCATTTTTGGGTCGAATTGTTTACGGGATTTGATGGGGTGGTAGCTTTGGTATTTTAAGACGCCGTCTATCGGGGCTTGGGGTCAGGACCGGCACGGCGTGCTTGATCCGGATCTACCTCGTCCAGGCGGGCGTCGGGCCAAACTCGCTACGCCGCTGGCGCGGCTACGCTCAAACATGGCCCGCCGAAAGCCCCCGCCTTCCCCACGGTAGCATCCGGCGCACGCCTTACGCCGGCCCTGACCCCAAGCCCCGATAGACGGCTCGCGTAATGGCCTGCCTGGAATGAACTTGCCGGCCCCAGCATATACCTCTATGCATTGCCTCAACGCAAGCCGCAGGGTGGGCGGTGCTGTGTAGTCCGGCGGTAGTCCAGCGCCGGGTGCTGACGAAGGGAAGGCGGGGGCTTTCGGCGGGCCCTGTCTGAGCAGTGCCTCGCACGCGAGGCACTGCGAGTTGGCCCGACGCCCGCCTGGACGAGGCAGACCCGGGCAGTCGGGGTGCGTAGCACCACGACCGCTGGACGTGCCGGACTACACAGCACCGCCCACCCTGCGGCGTCTTTATAGAACGAACCGCCCGCACAGACAACACCACAACACAGTCCAACCCCACAGATCAAGCCTAAAAATAGCTCAAACGAAAGCCACAGAAACACGTTCAGTGCCGTAACCACACTTAAACCGAAAAGACACTAGGCGGCTATCACTTCCAGCCTGGCGATGCCCAGGGCCAATGTCTTGGTGCCGACATCGCGAAACTGGATTTGCGCCTGAGCGTCTTGCCCCATGCCGCTCAGGCTGATGATCGTGCCATCGCCGAATTTCTGGTGGCGCACACCCTGGCCAATGCGAAAATGCTGCTCCCCCACAGTCACTCCCGACGTCAGACTGCGCGGCACACGAGGGGCAATCGCGCCACTGGAAGGACGGCCATAAGCATCCCCGCGGCGATAGGCGCCTGACCAGGTATTTTCACGTGCGCCAGCACCCGCATTCGATCCCCACCCTTCGGAAACCGGCACACGTACTTTGGGGCTGAGCCACTTGAGATGCTCCTGGGGAATTTCATCCAGAAAACGCGAACGCATGGCATAGCGGGTTTGCCCATGCAGCATGCGGCTTTGCGCCAGCGTCAGGTACAGACGTTCCCGGGCCCGGGTAATGGCCACATACATCAGGCGGCGCTCTTCTTCAAGCCCTGCCTGTTCAAGCAAGCTGTTTTCATGCGGAAACAAGCCTTCTTCGACACCGGTGATAAATACAGAATCGAATTCCAGGCCTTTGGCGGCATGTACAGTCATAAGTTGGATCGCATCCTGACCTGCCTGAGCCTGATTATCTCCGGCTTCGAGCGAGGCATGCGTCAAAAATGCCGCCAATGGCGACATGGCCTGTTCCAGCTCCTGACCGACGTCCGGCGTCTGGGGATCCGAGGCATCCCGCAGATCCGATGCAGTTTGATCCACAGCGGGAGTCCCAAAGGGAGGTATCGGCTGCTCGATAATGCGCCCGGCCGGCAAGCCCTCAAAATTTTCCTCACCAGCAAATATCACCGCCGCGTTTACAAGCTCCTGCAAATTCTCGAGCCGGTCCGTGCCTTCTTTTTCGCCTTGATAGTAGGCGAACAGACCGCTCTGATGAATGACATGCTCGATCAATTCGGGCAGCGACAGCACCTGCGCCTCATGGGCCATGCTCTCGATGAGTGCGGCAAATTTCAGCAGATTGCTGCCGCCCTTGCCGCTCATCAGTGGAACAGCCTTGCACAGGCTGACGCTTTGCTCGCGCGCCAGATCCGCCAGCTGTTCAAGGGTACGAGCCCCTATGCCGCGCGTGGGGAAATTGACGACACGCAGCCATGACGTATCGTCATGCAGATTATCCATGAGCCGCAAATAAGCCAGGGCGTGCTTGATTTCCTGCCGTTCGAAAAAACGCAGGCCGCCATATACCTTGTAGGGAATTCCACTTGAAAACAAGGCGTGCTCGATGACTCGCGACTGCGCGTTGCTGCGATACAGCACGGCAATCTCCCGACGCAAACGGCCGTCGTTGATCAAGGCCTTGGCCTCCTCGACTATCCACTGCGCTTCAAGCAAATCCGAAGGCTGTTCCACGACGCGCACCGGCTCGCCCTCGCCGTGTTCGGTCCACAGGTTCTTACCCAGACGCGACGTGTTGTGAGCAATCAGCGCATTGGCCGAGTCGAGAATATGGCCATAAGAGCGATAGTTCTGTTCCAGCCGGATCACTGTGCCGTGGGCGTAATCGCGTTCGAAATCAGCCATATTGCCCACATTGGCGCCGCGAAACGCATAGATCGACTGATCGTCGTCACCCACGGCGAAAATCGAAGCGCCGCCGCCCGCCAGCAGTCTCAGCCAGCGATATTGCAATGCATTGGTATCCTGGAATTCGTCGACCAGAATATGCTGGAAGCGCCGCTGGTAATGTTCGCGTATGGGGGCATTGCGCTGCAGCAGTTCATAAGAACGCAATAACAGTTCGGGAAAATCAACGACCCCCTCGCGCTCGCACTGGGCCTGGTACAACTGGTAAATCTCGATCAGACGCCGACGATGCGCATCCCAGGCTTCGATATCGTTAGGACGCTCGCCCTGCTCTTTGGCGCCATTGATAAAGCGTTGCACATCGCGCGGCGGATATTTTTCATCGTCTATTCCGGCGCCCTTGAGCAGACGCTTGATGGCCGCCAGTTGATCGGAGCTATCCAGGATCTGAAAGGTTTGCGCCAGCCCGGCATCCCGATAATGGGCCCGCAGCATGCGATTGCACAGGCCGTGGAAAGTTCCCACCCACAATCCGCGGGTATTGATGGGTAGCAGGCTGGATAAGCGCGTGAGCATTTCACGCGCCGATTTATTGGTGAATGTAACAGCCAGCAGGGCAAATGGACTGGCCTGGCTGGTTTGAATCAGCCAGGCCATGCGGGTCGTGAGTACCCGGGTTTTGCCGCTCCCCGCACCGGCCAGAACCAGTGCGTGCTGAGGAGGGAGTGTGACCGCTGCTTGTTGTTCGGGGTTGAGCTTGTCGATCATGCCGCGTAGCGGCGCAACCGGTTAGCAAACTGCTCCAGGCCCTCTATGCCGCTTTGCTGGGCGCGCAGACACCACGCTTGCAAATCGCTAAGCAATTGCTCGCTGCTGGCGCTCGAGCTTTCCCACAGGCGAACCAGCTCGCGGCGCATCTGCACCAGCGTGGAAAGTGATTTGTTATCCGCCAGAATCGTGTCGAGTTCGATACGCTGGGCGGGCTCAAGGGCGTCGTCGGTGCGGCTGAGCGCTTCTTTGGCGCGGCTTAGTATGGACCACCGGCAATCGGCGCTGCCTTCGTTGCGGATCGGCTTGAGTTTGGCAAGCTCTTCGCTGGCGGCGCGTTTTACCAAATCGGTGTAGCGAGCCAGGATTTCGTAGCGGTGCGTAATCACCCCTTGCAAGGTGCTCAAGTCGACCGAAGTTTTGGCCGAGGCGGGTTCCAGCTTGAGCTTGGGCGCCAGTTTCTTGACCGTAGCCAGGCCGAAGAAACGCAGCACCGAAATATAGCCCCAGCCTATGTCGAACTCGTACCATTTGGTCGAAAACTTGGCCGACGTGCCGTAAGCATGGTGATTATTGTGCAGCTCTTCGCCACCGATGATGATGCCCCAGGGCGACACATTGGTGCTGGCATCGGGGCAGGCATAGTTGCGATAGCCCCAGAAATGGCCAAGGCCATTGACCACGCCGGCCGCCCAGAAGGGAATCCAGGCCATTTGCACAGCCCAGACGGTGAGGCCGAGCAAGCCAAACAGCGACAGGTCGATGGCCAGCATGATGAGCACGCCCAGCAAGCTGTGACGGGTGTACACATGGCGTTCGAGCCAGTCGTCAGGCGTACCATGGCCGAAACGCTTCAGGGTTTCGGGATTGGTCGCTTCTTCACGGTAAAGTTCGGCGCCACGGAAAAAAACTTTGCCTATGCCAAACACGACCGGCGAATGAGGATCGCCTTCGCGTTCGCATTTGGCATGGTGCTTGCGGTGAATGGCTACCCACTCTTTCGTGACCATGCCCGTAGTCAACCACAGCCAGAAACGGAAAAAATGCATGATGGCCGGATGCAGGTCCAGCCCCCGGTGCGCTTGGCTGCGGTGCAGGAAAACGGTAACGCCCACAATCGTGATGTGGGTCAACACCAAAGTAACCAGAACAACCTGCCACCACGACAGCTGCAGCAAGCCACCCGAGAGAAAATTAAGTATGTAGTCCATAAACCTTGTTAAGGCCTCGCTTTGAAGACACCTAGCAGTTTAGCCCACTTGGTATTCTTATGACAGTGAAACCTCAAAATAGTTTTTGAGGAAAATCAATGACTAAGCAAGGGTTTCAGAGGGTACGGAGCGCTCCAGTACAGCGGCAAAAAAGCCATCGGTGCCGTGCCGGTCGGGGCGCATGGACAGATAAGGACCGTCAAGTGTCAGATTTTCGCAACGATCAAGTACGATTTTGCTGGCATCCAGCAGTTTAAAGTCGGGATGTTCAGCCAAAAACACCTCTATTTGCTGCTCGTTTTCTTCGGGCAGGATACTGCACGTCGCATAAATCAGCCGCCCTCCCGGAGCGACGCAGCGCGACGCCTGCTTGAGAATGCGTGCTTGCACCTTTTGTAATTCAGCCAGGGACTCGGGATGCTGGCGCCATTTCAGGTCGGGATTGCGGCGCAGGGTTCCCAGGCCGCTGCAGGGAGCGTCGATCAGCACACGATGAGCCTTGCCGCTCAGGCGCTTGACGCGCTGGTCGTTGTCGGCACTGATCACCACCGGCACCACATTCGACAGGCCGCTGCGGGCCAGGCGAGGCTTGGCTCGAGCCAGGCGGGCCGCCGACACATCAAAGGCGTACAAGCGTCCGGTAGATCGCATCAGCGCCCCGATCAGCAAGGTTTTGCCGCCGGCGCCGGCGCAGTAGTCTATGATCATCTCGCCGCGCTTGGGTCCCACAAGCGCCGCCAGGATCTGACTACCCTCGTCCTGAACCTCGATCTCGCCGTTCTCGAACATGGGCCATCGATTCACGGGCGGACGTCCCTGCAGGCGTATGCCCCACGGAGAATAAGGCGTGGGCTCCGGATCGTAGCGCAAAGCGCCGCCTTCGCGCATTTTTTGCAGCATGGCGGCACGGTCGGTCTTGAGTGGATTGATACGCACATCCAGCGGCGCCGAGCGGTTCAAGGCTTCGATCAAGGCGTCGGGGTCATCGAGTTTCGCCAACCGCTCGTCGAGCCAATCGGGCAAGCTGTCGCGCACTGCTCGCGGCAGGCTTTTGGGATCGATGCTCTGCACCCGCGCCAGCCATTCCTGCTCGCCCTCATGCAGGCCGGCATACAAAACATCTTTGCTGAAAACCGAGGCCAGGCCCAGGATGGCAAGGCGCCGCGCCGCCGGACCGAAGCCGCTTTCCGCAAAATGGCGATACCGGCGCAAATGGCGCAACACGTCGAATACGGCTTCGGCCACCTCGCCGCGATCGCGCGAACCCAGCTTGGGGTGCGCACGCAGCCAATGCGACAAGGCCGCATCGGCCGGGTATTCCCATTGCAGAATTTCACCCAGTACGCTGCGCACCTGATCGATGCGCACGGCAGCCATGACATAGCGCGGCGCCTCGTCAGCCGGCGCCGTCTTCCGCGCGACAGGGCGCTGTCCGCTTTTTGCGTCGCGCCGCGGACGATCCGCCGCCGAACCGCCACGGCTCCCGCCATCGCGGGTTGTGGAGCGCTTTGTGAAGGTGCGCCCGGATTTTTCTGCCTTGTTCATTTTCTACTCTTATTCTGATTGGCCGTTATCGGGCATCATTACAAACGACCGGCTACCCACCCCGTGCACGTGTACGCGCTGCATTGTATCCAGGGTGACCCGGCCTTCCGCGAGCCAGCGCACAACTCGGGCATAAACCAGATGCTCCATGCCCAGCACCCTTTCGGCCAGACTCTCGGGAGTATCCCCGGCCAGAACCTGGACAGCGCCCTGGGCCACAATGGGACCGTGGTCGAGCACCGGGGTCACGAAATGAACGGTGCAGCCATGCCATTGCACTCCGGTCGCCAGGGCCTGCTGGTGCGTATGCATGCCTGGGAAGGCCGGCAATAAAGACGGATGGATATTGAGCAGGCGGCCATTGAAGCGTTCGACGAACTCGGGCGTCAGGACACGCATAAAGCCTGCCAGCAGGACATAATCGGGTTGGTAGGTATCGATGACTTGCGCCAGCGCCTGATCGAATTCGCTGCGCGAGGCGTAATCGCGATGAGCGACCAGTTTAGCCTCAATTCCCTGGGCGCGCGCCCAATCGAGGCCCAAGGTGTTGGCCTTGTTGGCTATTACCGCACAAATTTCAGCCGGCAAATCCTGCTCACGCACAGTATTGACAATGGTTTGCATATTGGAACCACGCCCGGAGATGAGCACGACAAGACGGCGCGGGCGAGAAAAAGTGGCAGGCAAAATAAAAATTCCCAAGCGTAGGCAATCTAAAATTGTAAACTCTCGGATGTGAAAACCACTCAAAGAATTTATCGTTCCCTGCCCCGCTTCGATTCCCGCTGCCCCAGCGCGGTAACGATAGGCAATTTCGACGGTGTGCATCGCGGCCATCAGGCCATCCTCGCCCGTGTCGGCGCACTGGCTGCCGAACGTGGCTGGGCGCCGACGGTCATGACCTTCGAACCGCATCCCCGCGCCTATTTCGCTTCGCGCGGGCAGCGCCCCGAACTCGTCCCCACGCAAATCAGCAGCCTGCGCGACAAAATCTGGTCCCTGGCGCATCACGGCATAGAACAGATCGTACTCGAACGCTTCAACCGGCAACTGGCCGACATGTCGGCTGAAACCTTCATAGAACAGCTGTTGGTGCGCGGCTTGAATGCCCGCTGGCTGTTGGTCGGCGAAGACTTCCGCTACGGCCACAAGCGCAGCGGCGATATCGATCTATTACGGCGAATGGGAAAGCGGCACAATTTTGACGTCGAAACCATTGCCGACGTAGCCGATGAGCATGGGCACCGGATTTCAAGCTCCGAAGTGCGCACCGCGCTGGCCGTGGGCGACCTGGAACGCGCCGAACACCTGCTGGGCCACACTTACCACATAAGCGGCCATGTAGTGCATGGGCAGAAACTCGGGCGCACCATAGGCTACCCAACCCTGAATCTTCGCGTCCCGCCCCTGTGTGCCGCGCGTTCCGGCGTTTATGTGGTGCGCGTGCATGGCCTGGCCGGACAGGCCATCAACGGCGTAGCCAGCCTGGGCGTGCGGCCTACCGTCAGCAACAGCGGCGTTGTAACCCTCGAAGTGCACATGCTCGACTGCCGGGTCGACGCATACGGTAAACTCATACGGATCGAGTTCCTCAAATACTTGCGGGACGAAGAAAAATTTCCCGACCTACCCACTATGATCGCCGCCATCGACAACGATGCGCAAAGCGCTCGTAATTATTTCGCCTTCCATGGACTATAGAAACACGCTCAATTTGCCCGAAACCCCATTCCCCATGCGGGGCGATCTCGCCAAGCGCGAGCCGGGATGGATTGCCGAATGGGAAGAAAAAAAAGTCTATGCGGCGATACGCGAGGCCAGCAAAGGCCGCCCCAAATTCGTGTTGCACGACGGCCCCCCCTACGCCAATGGCGACATCCATATCGGCCACGCCGTCAACAAGGTCCTGAAAGACATTATCGTCAAAAGCCGCTCGATGGCGGGCTTCGACGCACCCTATGTGCCGGGCTGGGATTGCCACGGCATGCCGATCGAAATCCAGATCGAGAAGAAATACGGCAAGAACCTGCCGGTTGCCGAGGTGCAGGCCAAAGCGCGCGCTTACGCGCTCGAGCAGATCGACCGCCAGCGCAAGGATTTCAAGCGCCTGGGCGTTCTTGGCGATTGGGAAAATCCCTATCTGACCATGAATTTCAGCAACGAAGCCGACGAATTGCGCGTTCTGGCGCGCGTGCTCGACAAAGGCTATATTTATCGCGGTCTCAAGCCGGTGAACTGGTGTTTCGACTGCGGCTCGGCGCTGGCCGAAGCCGAGGTCGAATACGCCGACCGCAAAGACCCCGCCGTGCATGTGGCGTTCAAATTCAGCGACAAGGCCAAGCTGGCCCATGCCTTCGGCCTGCCCAGCGTCGACGACGGAGCTGTCGTCATCTGGACCACCACCCCCTGGACGCTGCCTGCCAACCAGGCCTTGAATGTACACCCCGACATCGACTACGCACTGGTCAGGCTCGATCAACCGCGCGCCACTGGTCCCGTTTTACTGATAGCGGCGGATCTGGTCGATGCCTGTCTGAAGCAATGGGAGCTGAGCGGAACGATTCTGGCCACGGCCAAAGGCTCGGCCCTGGCCAACCTGGAATTCAAGCACCCCTTATACGACCTGGATCCCGGCTATCAGCGCATGTCGCCGGTCTATCTGGGCGATTACGTAACACTCGACGCCGGCACCGGCGTTGTGCACTCCTCTCCCGCCTACGGCATTGAAGACTTCCTGTCCTGCAAAGCCCATGGTTTGACCGATGAACAGATCGTCAACCCGGTCCTGGGCGATGGCCACTATGTTGAAAGCCTGCCCCTTTTCGGCGGCCTGATGATCTGGAAAGCCAACCCAAAAATTGTCGAAGCGCTGGAATCGACAGGCAGCCTGCTCAAGGTAGAACAGCACAAACACAGCTATATGCACTGCTGGCGCCACAAGACGCCGATCATTTACCGCGCCACCAGCCAGTGGTTTGCCAGCATGGATCGCCAGCCAAATACCGGCAAGCCATTGCGCGAAACAGCCTTGGCAGGGATCGATAAAACCGAATTCTTCCCAGCCTGGGGACGCGCCCGTCTGCATGCCATGATCGCCAACCGGCCCGACTGGACCTTGTCGCGCCAGCGCCAATGGGGCGTGCCCATGGCCTTTTTCGTGCACAAGGAAACCGGCGAACTGCACCCGCGTACCGTGGAGTTCCTGGAACAAGTCGCCCTGCGCGTCGAAAAGCAGGGCATAGAAGCATGGCAGTCGCTCGACCCCAGGGATCTGCTCGGCGACGAAGCCGACCAGTATGTCAAGAATCATGACACCCTCGATGTCTGGTTCGACTCCGGCAGCACCCATGCGACTGTACTCGGTGGCCGGGACCACGGCATCAAAGGCTCGCATGCCGATGCACTCAAATGGCCCGCCGACCTGTATCTCGAAGGCTCGGATCAGCACCGCGGATGGTTCCATTCTTCACTGCTGACCAGTTGCATGCTGTACGGCGAACCGCCTTACAAGGCCTTGCTGACGCACGGCTTTGTGGTCGACGGCCAGGGCCGCAAAATGAGCAAGTCGGTCGGCAATGTCATTGCGCCGCAAAAAATATCCGACTCTCTGGGCGCTGAAATCTTGCGCATGTGGACAGCGACGACAGACTACTCCGGCGAACTGTCCATTTCCGACGAAATCCTCAAACGGGTTGTGGAAGGTTATCGCCGCATCCGCAATACCTTGAAATTCCTGCTGGGCAATATCCACGATTTCAACGCCGGCGCCGATGCGCTGCCGCTTGAGAAAATGTTCGAAATCGATCGTTATGCCCTGGCCATGACATCACAGATGCAGGCCGAGGTACTCGCCAATTTCGAGCGCTACGAGTTTCATCCCGCGGTTTCGCGACTGCAAATTTTCTGCTCGGAAGATCTCGGCGCTTTCTACCTCGATGTGCTCAAAGACCGCCTGTACACCGCCGCTCAGAACAGCGCGGCGCGGCGCTCGGCGCAAACCGCGCTTCACCACATCACGCACGCGCTGCTCAAGTTGCTCGCCCCAATACTTTCCTTCACCGCCGAGGAAGCCTGGAAAGACCTGCATGCCGGCCGCGAAGTCGCCACTATTTTTACCGAACTCTTTCACGCGCTGCCCAACCAGGTCGACGCGCACGTGCTGATCGAAAAATGGTGCCGGCTGCGCGAAATACGGGCCGATGTCATGCGTAAAATCGAAGATGTACGCGGCACGGGCGATATAGGCTCGTCGCTGGCGGCCGAACTCGATGTATACGCCAGCGGCGACGACTATCAATTGCTTGCCACGCTGGAAGACGATTTGCGTTTTGTCTATATCGTGTCGCGCGCCACACTGCATCAGAGCGAAGGCGGCCTGCGCATTGAAGTCAACGCGACGTCCAACAAGAAATGCGAACGTTGCTGGCATCACAGGGCCGATGTGGGCAGCGATCCCGAGCATCCGGAAATATGCGGCCGCTGCGTCGACAACCTGTTCGGCAAAGGCGAGTCGCGTCATCATGCCTAAGCCCGGTTCCTCAGCCCCGGCCCGCCCGAAAAACGCGCGACGTTTCTGGGGCTGGCTGCTTGGAGCCCTGCTGATTGTGATCCTGGATCAACTCAGCAAGACATACTTCAATACACACCTGCAATATGCGGAACGCTGGCATTTGCTGCCTTTCTTCGACTTCACCCTGCTGCATAACAACGGTGCGGCTTTCAGCTTCCTGGCCGAAGGGCACGGTTGGCAACGCTGGCTATTCACAGCTATTGCGCTGGGCGCGGCGGCCCTGATCATCAATCTGCTGCGGCGCGATCCGAACCAATGGCTGTTTTGCTGCTCGCTCATGGCCATCCTGGCCGGCGCGGTCGGCAATGTCGTTGATCGTATCCAGCACGGACACGTAATCGATTTTCTGCTGTTTTACTGGAATAATTGGTATTTTCCGGCATTCAACATCGCCGATGTCTCCATTACCTGCGGCGCGATATTGCTCATACTGGACGAATTGCTGCGTTTCCGGCGCGAGCGTCGTCGCCTTTCGTAGGCAAGGGGGTGATCCCAGGAAGCGCGGCGTAGAGGTATGATCAACTCTTGTACCAACCGTTAACCAACGCCTCTGCACACCCCTGGACCTTATTACGAGCACACCTCTGTGATACAAGACCTCGCACAAAAACGGATTGTTTTAGGTTTGACCGGCGGCATTGCCTGCTACAAGGCCGCCGAACTGATACGCCGCGTGATCGAACGGGGCGCCATTGTCGATGTCGTCATGACCGAAGCCGCCACGCACTTCATTACGCCAACGACCCTGCAGGCCCTGTCGGGACGGCCGGTGTACGTCGAAGCCTGGGATGCCCGCATACCCAACAGCATGGCCCATATCAACCTGACTCGCGGGGCCGACGCCATTCTGATTGCGCCAGCCAGTACCGATTTCATGGCCAAGCTGGCTCATGGCCTGGCCGACGATCTCTTGTCCACGCTTTGCGTGGCCAAGGGCGAGTGCCCGCTGCTGGTTGCTCCGGCAATGAACCGCGAAATGTGGCTGCATCCGGCCACCCAGCGCAATGTGCGTCAACTTCGGGACGACGGCGCCGCCATCCTGGGCCCGGGAGTCGGCGACCAGGCCTGCGGCGAGATCGGCAGCGGCCGCATGCTTGAACCCGACGAGCTTCTCAGCGAACTGATTGCATTCTTCCAGCCCAAGATTCTGGCAGGGCGGCATGTCGTCATTACCGCCGGCCCAACCGCGGAAAAAATCGATCCGATCAGGGTCATCAGCAATCGATCATCGGGCAAGACAGGATATGCCATCGCCCAGGCGGCGCGCGAAGCCGGCGCCGAGGTTACCCTGATCTCGGGGCCGACGGTGCTGGCCTCTCCCTACGGAGTAAGCCGGATCAATGTGGAAAGCGCCAGAGACATGTACGCGGCGGTCATGAACTCGGTAAGCAGAGCCGATCTGTTCATTTCCGTTGCCGCCGTCGCCGACTGGTACGTAAGCAATGCCAGTAACAGCAAAATCAAAAAAACCGGCACGGCAACCGCACCCGAGATCGAGTTTGCGCCCAACCCCGACATTCTGGCCGAGGTGGCACAACTGGCCAACGGCCCATGGTGCGTGGGTTTCGCCGCCGAAACCGAAAATTTGCATGAATATGCCGAAGCCAAACGCCAGCGCAAAAAAATACCCCTGCTGGTAGGCAACCTGGCGCAGTACGCCATGAACGCCGACGACACCGAACTGGTGCTGTTCGACGATCAGGGCCAGACAGCCCTGCCCGTGCTGCCTAAAATCGAAGCCGCACGGCGATTGATCGAAGCCATTGCCCTTAGATTGCCCCACGGCCTGAAGGCCGTTACGGCCCGCAAAGCGGCTCAGTAGGGGCTTGGCCATGGCGCAACATATGGGTCCTCACGATGGCGATTACGCCAAATACATCGAAAACCTGGGCAAGCACAAACCCGTAGACACGCCCGGTACTGAAGAACCCGTCCAAACAGGCCACTCCATCCGCGCCGGGAAATCGCCTCAGCCGGGAAAAGCCGCAGGTAAGCCAGCCGCCAGGGTCGATTCCGGCGCGACACTCAAGGCCCCGCGTCGCATAGGAATACTGTTGAGCATAAGCGCCTATGTGCTGCTTTTTGCCGCCTTGCGGCAAGGCATTCATATCATGCAAACTTCTCCCGCCAGCATCGACGACTGGATTCCAGTCGGCTTCATGCTCATTGCCGCGCGCCTGCTGCTTGGCGCGGGGCGCGCCGCGCGCAATCCCCGCACCAAGCCTCAGGACCCAGGCAAAAGCTTTCCGGAACATGTCGATTACTGATTGGACAACGCTACGCGCCATCGAGCGCATACCGCAATATCGGCAGATCCACCCGGAGCCCAAGTTGAACTCCTGTTTTTGAATCGCCACTTTAAATTATCATTACCCCGAATGTTGAAGCCCTAGATCGAGGCTGCTTTTTTTGTTCGCAACGATCAACGCCGAACCTGAACCACCCTCCGAATATCAGCCAAACCGAGTCATCAATTGAAAAAAATTGCATTGAAAATTCTAGACCCCCGCATGAACGATTGTTTGCCGGCGTATGCCACCGGAGGCTCTGCCGGCCTTGACCTGCGCGCCTGCCTGGATGCGCCAATTACCATAGCGCCAGGCGCAAGCGAACTGATACCTACCGGCTTATCCATACATATCGCCGACCCAGCCTATGCCGCCATGATCCTGCCACGCTCCGGCCTCGGACACAAGCATGGAATCGTGCTCGGCAATCTGGTGGGATTGATCGATTCGGATTACCAGGGGCCATTAATGATTTCGGCATGGAATCGGAGCCAGCGCGAATTCGTGCTGCAGCCCATGGAGCGTCTGGCGCAGCTCGTGATCGTGCCCGTGCAGCAGGTCGAATTCGATATCGTCGACGATTTCCAGGGCAGCGAGCGCGGCGCCGGCGGATTCGGCAGCACCGGCCGCGCCTGAGCGGTGGCGGCCACAAGATCGCTTCGAAGCAACGAAGGCTAGTGCATTTTCGGTTTAGGTGTTTACGGCGCTGAACGTGTTTCTGTGACTTTTGTTTTGAGCTTCTTTTAGGCTTGGGTAGGCTGTACTGGCTTGAGCGATGACTTTGGGCTGTGCGTTGCGGTGTTGGTGACGGTTAATTCTATAAAGACGCCGCAGGGTGGGCGGTGCTGTGTAGTCCGGCACGTCCAGCGGTCGG